>NZ_JBFUIT010000276.1:0-5257 GCF_056401735.1 Luteibacter sp. P4_D7_3 | reverse complement strand
CCTCAACCTCAAGAAGGGGCTGACCACCACCTTGGACCTGTACAACTGGCAGCAGCAGGTGTCCCAGCTCGGCTCCGGCAGTCCGGGCGCGCGCAAGAACATCTCGCTGATCCTGATGGATACGGCCGGTGCCGAGGGCGCCCGTTGGAACATCATCAACGCCTGGCCGGTGAAGTACGACACCACGGGGCTCAACGCGTCCTCCACCGAGGTGCTGGTGGAGACGCTTGAACTGGCCATGGATTACATCAACCGCATCAAGTGACAGGGGAAGCAACGTGAGCGTGATCAGTACCGAAGTCGAGTTCACCCTGCCTATCGGCTACCGCGACGGTGACGGCAACCTGCATCGCCAGGGCGTGATGCGCCTGGCTACCGCCGGCGACGAGATCCTGCCGCTGAAGGACCACCGCGTGCAGGCCAATCCCGCCTACCTGTCGATCATCGTGCTGTCGCGCGTGGTGACCCGGCTGGGCACTCTGGAGATGATCAGCACGCACGTCATCGAGGAACTGTTCTCGGCGGACTTCGCGTACCTGCAGGACCTCTACAACCGCATCAACCAGATGGACGGCGCGGACGACGAGGTGGCCGCTTCCGCGGGAAAAGGGCAGGCGGCGCGGCTGCACCCGATCAGCTCTACGCCGAGATAGCGTTCGTCGCGTACCACTTTCACTGGTCGCTGGACGACGTGTTGGCGCTGGAGCACAAGGAACGCCGTCGCTTCTGTGAGCACATCAGCCGCATCAACCAGGCCATGAGCGCGGACGAGCCGCGGCGCAGCCTCGATCTGGAGACATGAGATGGCATTGGGCATCAACGCGGCAGCCGCCGTGGCCAATCGCGCGGGACTGCATCTGGACCCGTTCAAGTCCTATAACTTCTTCGTGGAGGTGGAGGGCATACTGGTCGGCGGCTTCACCTCGGTACGCGGGATGGACTCGAAGATGGAAGTGGTGACCATCCGCGAGGGTGGCGTCAACGACCGTGCCTATAAGCTGGGCGGGCAGGTCGGTTACAGCGATCTCGTGCTGGAGTCGGGGCTGACCGCGCTCGACCCGATGTGGCTGTGGTACCAATCCACCCTGCAGGGCACCATCAAGCGCCGTAACGGTTCGATCTACATGCTCAACGACGTGGGCTTGCCCACGGTCTGGTACGACTTCTACAACGCGTGGCCGATTGAGTGGCAGGGACCGGCGCTGGATGCCGGACAAACCCTGGTGGCGACGCAGCGCTTCGTGCTCGCTCACGAAGGCGTGCGCAAGAGTCGCGCGGCGATGGCGTACTCGGCTGCGGTGGGTGTCGCTTCGGCCGTGGGTGGCGCGCTCTGATGCACCAGCGCAACGCCCTGGGTCGTGCGCTATCGCGTGCCGTCCGCCGACCGGCGCGTGACGCGCTGCCACCGTCGCGCTTACGCTTGCGCACGCACCGGATGCTGTTCGGCATGTCGGGTGGCGTCCGGCTGCTTTATCTGACGGCGTCTCGGACGTCCGCCGCGATGCGGATCGACAACCGGCTCACCGTACGGCTGCTCATGGCCGAAGCACGCGCTGCGCGCGCGACTTCGCTTCACGCGTACCTGGTGTGCATGATCACTGCGCGCGAGTTCGTCGCAAGCCGAGGGCATCACGCGGAGCGCCGCATCGTTGCGCGCGGCGTGCACGGTTCGCGTACGGCACGGTCGCTCGCTACCGGCGATGGGATCTTGCATCTGTTGCGAGCACCGGATCAAGGGCAGTCGGCGTTGGTGCGCGGGAACCAGCGCCACGACGTACTGCACACGCYGGCGTTGTCACAGGTCCTGACCGGCACACAGCGATTCGTCCGGGAGCTGAAGGACAGGCAAGTACCGTCGGTCGACGGACGGAGGGCCTCGTCCCGGCGTGATGCGCCCGGCTTGCGCGGTGGGCCCAAGACGCCAATGCGATCGGCCATCGACGCGAGCACCGCGGCGCAGCGCATTGTGGCCGCGAGGCGGCACACGTCGCGGCCGATCGACGATCTCTCGAAGAATATCCCGACAGGACGGCCCGGCAGCACGGCACCCTCGCATCGACCCACGACACGACCCTGGATGCGTCTGCGTGACCGGCACGCCCCATCGTTGCGCGGAAAAGGTGCAACGCCCCGGACAACCGCTGCGCGCCAGGCTTCTGCGAATGCCTTGCCGCGCATGACGTACTTCCTGGCCTTGGCGCGCCATCGCACGGTAGCGATGTCAGCTGCCACGGGACCTCGTCCGGGCACACCGGACACACCGCGCGAGCGGGCGGCCGCCCGTCTCTCCGCCTTCCACCCGATCGACACGGCCATCACCCAAGCGGCAACATCCCCGTCGATGCCGCGCAGTTATGCCAGTACACCCTCCACCACGCTCACGTTCCGCCGTACACCACGCGCCGCGTTACCCGATGCAAAGCGCCAGACCAGCCAGCTACAACAGCAGGTGGTGCGCCAGGTCACGCAGGAGCTCGCGCAGAACGCGCCCTGGCGTGGCCAACTCGAACAGGCCGTGCTTGCACCGCGCGTGCTGCGTGAACTGACCGACCGGGTGGCCGGCGCGATCGCCGGGCGCCAGGGTCTCGAACGCTATCGTCGGGGGCTGTGATGCTGGAGAAGGCCAAAATCATCGTGCGGCCCACCGCCGAGACCATCCCGGTGATGTACAACCCCACCGAGTTGTCGCTCAACAAATCGGTGGTCGTGCAGGGCGAGGGCTCGAACATCCAGTTCCAGCGGGTCAACGATGATGACCTTACGGTCAATCTGTTTTTCGATACCTACGACAAGCGCACTGACGTGCGGCTTTACACCAACCGCATTGCCGCGCTGACCCAGCCCACGGTCGGCACGGGCATGCGCAAGGAACCGCCGACGGTCGTGTTCTCCTGGGCCGGGGCGCTGTTTACCGGCATCATCGTGCGGCTGGAACAGAAGTTCACCATGTTCCTGGAATCGGGCGTGCCGGTGCGTGCCGAGCTCAACGTCACCTTCAAGTCCGTCCTCACCGTGCAACAGGACCTGGCTGCGCGCGGCTACTACAACTGCCGTCAGTTCTGGACGGTGGGCGAGAATGACCGCCTCTACCTGGTGGCCCAGCACACGCTCGGCGACCCTGCGCTGTGGCGACTGATCGCCRATGCCAACGGGATCGACGATCCCCTGAACTTCCCGACGCGTGCGGACATCGGTCGCACCCTGGTGATCGTCGACGTACACGGCGAGTCCTATACGCCGCCGGCGAGGGTGTGAGATGGCCGTCAGTGCCCAAGCGGAAACCGGCGCCTTCCGGCTGTTRCTCAACCGGCAGCCCCTGCCGCTGTCGATGCAGGCGGCGATCAGTTCGGTCGAGGTATCGAACGAGATCAACGTGCCGGGTATGTTCAACTTCACGTTCAGCATGCTGTCGCAACTGGGCAATTGGCAGGGCGCGGATCTGGATATGTTCAAGCCGGGCGACCAGGTCGGCGTGCAGATGGGCCTGGGTCAGCCACGCACCGTGCTCACCGGGCAGATCTACGCGATCGAACCCAATTTCGCCGAGTACTCCGCGGCCACGGTCAGCGGCTTCGATGCGATGGCGAAGCTTCGCTTCGGTAACCACTCCGAGATCTACAGCGGGATAGATGAAAACCGCATCGCCAGGAAGGTAGCAGACGCCGCGCGCGTCGACCTGAGCACCCCCGGGCCGCCGGTCATGCTCAATGAAACCGTGTGGCAGCGGCAGCAGAACAACTATCACTTCCTGCTGGGACGTTGTGCGCTGATCAACCATGAGCTGGTGGTGGACGGGACCACGGTCGTGTTCCGTCCCAGCGCCGAGGGCTTGTCACCGGTGAAGTCGCTGGCTTTTCCGCGAGACATCCGTCGCGTCGACCTCCGTCTGCGTGTGCCCACTGAGGGCAGCACGGTGCAAGTGCTCGGCTTCGATCCCGCCACCAACAAGCCGATCAGCGCGCGCAGTAACCCGAACACGGTGCGTGCCCGCATGGGTGGCAGCGAATCGGGCTTCGACTTCATCGGGGCGTTTCCCGACGCCGCCATCAAAATCACCGACCCGAGCCTCACCAAGGTACAGGCGCTGCAGTCGCGTGCAGACGCCGAATACATGCAGAACCTCGATCGCTTCATCGAGGGCGAGCTGGAACTGGAAGGTGATCCGGACCTCAACGCGGGAGTGAACGTGCGCCTTACCGGCCTGAGCCGGCGCTTTGACGGCATCTATTACGTACGCTCGAGCCGCCACCACTACGACGACGCGACTGGCTATCGCACCACACTGCAATTGCGCCGGACCGGCGCGTGAGGAAAACCCATTGATGGACGATCTTTCAATGCCGCAGGCCTTGCCCGGCGCCATGCTCGGTGGCGTCACCGTGGCGATGGTGGAGAAGACCGACGACCCGCAGGGGCTGGGCCGCGTCACGGTCAGCTTCCTGGTCGACGGCCAGCGGCTGGAGTCGGGCTGGCTGCAGGTGATGAGCGGCTTCGCCGGCCCCGGCTACGGCGCTTTCTTCCTGCCTGCCGTGGGCCAGTCGGCACTGGTGGCATTCGCCGATGGCGATATCAACCAGCCCTTCGTGCTGGGCTTCCTCTGGAACGGCGGGATCAAACCGCCGGTAGAGGGTGCGGCCGTGCAGCAGGACGTTCGCGTCATCCGCACGGCCAAGGGCAAGCAACTGCTGCTGGACGACAGCGAGAACGGCCAGCTGACCCTGATCGACGAGAAGCAGAACAAGGTCCAGATCGACACCGCCAACCAGCGCATTGTTGTGGAGACCAAGGGCGATGTGACCGTCACGGCCGGCGGCACGCTGACACTCAAGGCCGCCAACGTGGTGCTGCAGAACACGGCCGGCTCGGTGAAGCTGGAACTGGGCGCGAACGGCCTGCAGGCGAATGGCGGGCAGAGCATGAAGCTCAACGCCGCCATGGTCGAAATCAACTGACGGGAGAACGACCGATGGGCAAGCCAGCAGCGCGCATGGGCGACAGCATCGTCAACGCCGGTGACATCCACATCGTACTGATCCCCTCGCCGGGCGGTCCGGTGCCGACGCCACAGCCGTGCCCGTTCAATGGGCGCATCCAGACCAACGTCAGCATGAACGTGCGCATCAACGGACGAGGCGCCGCACTGCTGGGCTCAATCGCGCAGAACATGCCGCCACACGTACCGCAGGGTGGTCCGTTCCAGGTGCCGCCGACCAACCTCGGGCGCGTGATCATGGCCAGCGCCACCGTGCGCATCAAC
>NZ_JBFUIT010000275.1:0-5279 GCF_056401735.1 Luteibacter sp. P4_D7_3 | reverse complement strand
ACTCCCAGACGTTCGGCGGAAGGTCGGCCAGCTCGTGGGTGATCTGCCAGTCGTCGATCATGCCGCAGAGTTCTTCGACGGGGCCGTCGAGGAAGGCCTGCTCTTCCACCGAGAGTTCCGGCTTCGGCTGACGCAGCAATTCCGACCAGTCCGGCTTGCCCGAGAACAGCTGGCCTTCGAAACCGACGGTGCCGGCCTCGAGGGCGGTCTGCTCGGTTTCCGACAGCTTCGGCGTCACCTTGGCGAAGATCGACAGCAGCGGTGCGCTGATCTTCTTCCGGCGGAAATCGACCATTAGCAGCGGTGCGGCGACCAGGGCCAGCAGGATCAGCACGACGACCGTGGTTACCGGCGCACGCGCGAGCAGGCCGACGACGAGGGTCGTGACCGCCGTGGCGACAGCCCACGTGCGCAGCGACGTGCGGTGGTAAGCGCAGGCACCGGAGGCAATCAGTGCCGCCAGTACAACCAGGATTGCAGACATCGGTATTACCTCGGGAGCGATTGCATGAACTGGGAAATCTCGCGGGTAAACGCGTCGTTCGCGTCACCGGCCACCATGTGCGTGGCGTCGGCGAGGGAAACGTGGCGCGCATGCGGGACGAGACGTAGGAATTCTTCGACGGTCTGGCTGGAGACGACGTCGCTGCGGCTGCCGGAAAGGAGCAGCACCGGCACCTGGACGCGCGCGGCGGCCTCGAACAGGCGCGGCTGGTAACGCTCGCTTTCCTGGACGAGGCCGCCATCGAGCAGGGCGGGATCCCAGTGCCAGCGAAGGCGGCCGTGCTCGTCCTGGCGCAACAAGGGCTTGAGCTGTGCTTCGGATTTACGCTCACGGCGGTGCGGCAGGTACGCCTCGATCGCCGAGGCCGCCTCCTCATAACTCGCGAAACCGTCCGGGTGCGCGCGCATGAAGCCGAGGATACGTTCGACCCCGGCGGTTTCCCAGCGCGGGGTGATGTCGACCAGGATCAGCGCCGAGAACGGCGGGCGGCCCTCCTCCGCTTCACCGGCGGCCATCAGGCCCAGCAGCCCGCCCATCGAGGCGCCGACCAGCACCGGTGGCCGGCCATCCGGTGAGCCGGACTCGGCCGATACCGCGAGCAGATCGTGGACGAACTGCTCCATGTGGTAGTCGCCGCGCGGCACGCGCTCGCTTTCGCCATGACCCCGCGCATCGAAGGTGGTGGCATCGAAGCCTTGCGCCGCCAGCGTTCGCGCCGCGCCGTTCCAGGCGTGGCGCGTCTGCCCGAAGCCGTGCGCGAAGATCAGCGCCGGCGAACGCACGCCCGGCCAGCGCTGCGTAGCCAGCGCAATGCCGTCCATCGAGACCAGGCTCGCAGAGGCAGAGGATACGGACGTGGAATGGGCAACCATACGGCCGAGTATGTAGGTCTGCGAGAGGTGCGTCAATACGCCCGCGTACGGTCACGCAATGGCAACCAAGTCAAGGTCTTATGCAACAAGCCAGGAGGCTGCCGGATTGCAAACGGCGGCGTCTCGGCTACCATGCGTCGATGACCGACGGTGCCAAGAATGAACGAGTCCGCCTCTCCGCAGAAGACTGGGAAGACGGCGCCCTAGCCCTTATCGCCGAACAAGGCGTCGGCGCCCTTGCCGTGGAGGCGCTTGCGCGCCGTCTGGGCGTCACCAAAGGCAGCTTCTACTGGCACTTCCGTACGCGCGAAGCCCTGCTCCAGGCCTCGCTCGAACGGTGGGAAGAATACGGCGAACGCGAAGTCCTCGGTGAAATCGAGCGCATCGCCGATCCCCGCAAGCGCCTGCCGGAACTGTTCCGCCGTGTCGCCCACGAACTGCAGGCGCATCGCGTTTACGCCGCCCTGCTCAAAGCGCTCGACCATCCGCAGGTCGTGCCGGTCATGGCGCGCGTGTCGCAGCGGCGCATCGAGTTCCTCACCACGATGTATCAGGAAGCGGGCCTCGAGCCCGTTGTCGCCCTGCATCGTGCACGGCTTACCTATGCCGCCTACGTGGGCTTCCTGCAGCTGAACTTCACCCTTGGCCTGCCGCGACTGAGCCACGACGAGTTCGACGCCTATGTCGAGCACGTGATCTTTACCCTGACGCCGGCCAAGCCGACCGCGTGATCGGACGCGTCAGCTGAACGGCGCGGCGACTTTTGCTGCGCCGTGCCTTGCCAATACCATCGAACGCAAACTACTGTCTCTACAGCGTTTAACTGGAGACCACAACGGATGCGTTCGTACGGCAGTTCCCTGGAAGCATTGAATCGATGGGTTGACGATGTCGCCCGACTGACGGAGCCGACCTCCGTTCGCTGGTGTGACGGCTCGGACGCGGAATACGCCGAGCTCGTCCAGACGATGCTCGCCAGTGGCGATCTCCTCCCGCTCAACGAGGAGACCAACCCGCGCAGTTACCTGCATCGCTCGAATCCGTCGGACGTCGCTCGCGTCGAGCACCTGACCTTCGTTTGCACCCCCGAGGAAGACGAGGCGGGCCCGAACAACCATTGGATGGCACCGGCCGACGCACACGCCAAGATCGACGCGCTGTTCGCCGGGGCCATGCGCGGACGCACCATGTACGTCATTCCGTACTGCATGGGTCCCATCGACTCGCCGCTGTCGCGTTGCGGTGTCGAGATCACCGACAGCCCCTACGTGGTCGCCAACATGCGCATCATGACGCGCATGGGCGCCCCTGCCCTCGCCCGCATCGAGCGCGAAGGCCAGTTCGTGAAGGGCCTGCACTCCACGGGCGATCTCGATCCCGAGCGTCGCTTCATCATGCATTTCCCCCAGGAGCTGTCGATCAAGTCGATCGGCTCCGGCTACGGCGGCAACGCCCTGCTCGGCAAGAAGTGCCACGCGCTGCGCATCGCCAGCCACCAGGCGCGCCGTGAAGGCTGGCTCGCCGAGCACATGCTCATCGTCGGCATCGAGAACCCGCAGGGCGAGAAGCACTACATCGCGGCGGCGTTCCCCTCGGCCTGCGGCAAGACCAACCTGGCCATGCTCATTCCCACCGAGGGCTACCTCAAGGCGGGCTGGAAGGTCTGGACCGTTGGCGACGACATCTGCTGGATGACACCCGGTGAAGACGGCCGCCTCTGGGCAATCAACCCCGAAGCCGGCTATTTCGGTGTCGCCCCGGGCACCGGCGCGAATACCAACCCGACCGCCCTGGCCACCCTTGGCCACGATGCGATCTTCACCAACGTGGCCGTGACCACGGACGCGCGTCCGTGGTGGGAAGGCCTCGGCGAAGGCGAACCGGTCACCGACTGGCAGGGGCGTCCGTACGACGCGGCCAACGGTCCCGCCGCCCATCCGAATTCCCGCTTCACGGTCAGCGCGAAGCAGTGCCCAAGCTGGGCACCCGAATCCGAACATGCCGCCGGCGTGCCCATTTCGGCGATCGTATTTGGCGGCCGCCGCCCCTCGCTGGTGCCGCTGGTGTTCGAGGCGAAGGACTGGGCGCACGGTGTTCTTGTCGGTGCAGCCATGGGCTCGGAAACCACCGCCGCCGCCACGGGCGCGGTCGGCGTGCTTCGCCGCGATTCGATGGCGATGAAGCCCTTCTGCGGCTACAACTTCGCCGACTACTTCGCCCACTGGCTGTCGTTCGACAAGCCCGGCGCGAAGCTGCCGCGGATCTTCCACGTGAACTGGTTCCGCAAGGATGCCGACGGTCGCTTCATGTGGCCCGGTTACGGCGAGAACCTCCGGGTGCTCGACTGGATGATCCAGCGCGTCGCCGGCAAGGCGGAAGGCATGGAAACCCCGATCGGCGTGGTGCCAGCCAAGGGTGAGCTCAACGCCGAGGGTCTGTCATTGAAGCCTGGCGCCCTCGACGAGCTGCTCCACGTCGATGTCGAAGGCTGGACCGAAGAACTCAACGCCATCGGTCTCTACCTCGAGGGTTTCGGCGCGCGCATGCCCGAGCGCCTCAAGGCCGAGCGCCTGCGTGTGAGCAAGGCCCTGGAAGCCGCCGTGGAGCGTCGGGCAGCCAACGTCGCCTGATATCAGGCCAGCCCTGCTGCTGTGGGGCTGGCTCTGTGTGGGAGCCGATTCATCGGCGATTGGGGCTACCACTTCGCCGCTTTGTTGGCTTTTCGCCGCTGAAGCGGCTCCCACATTTCCTTTATCCCTTAAACGCTTCTCCCCTTGCCGGCATCCAAGCTGGCAAGATGAATGCCCTATGCCTCGCCGCCACTTCCTTCATGCAGCCTGAGCTGCCTGTCGCCACGTCCGATGACGATGTGGTGCGCGCTGCCGTCGGCGGCGACCGGAAGGCGTTCGAGACGCTCTACCGCAAGCATTCGGACCGGGTCTATGGCGCCATCCTCCGCCTGGCCGCCTTCGACCATGCCCGCGCGGAAGACCTGACCCAGGAAGCCTTCATCCGCGCCTGGCAGAAGCTCGACGGCTTCCGCTTCGAAAGCGCGTTCGGCACCTGGGTGTACCGGTTGGCGGTCAATGTGGCACTCATGTCCATACGTGCCCGCAACGCCGACCCCGTCAGCATCGTCGACGATGAACATCTACCGGACATCGCCGACCTCGATAATCCCGTCCGCGCCGTGGAGCGCGACGAGCTGGAAAAGGCCATCGCGGCGTTGCCGCCGCGGGCCCGTGCCGTGCTGGTCCTTTACGACGTGGAAGGTTGGAAACACGAGGAGATCGCCCTTGAACTCGGGATGGCGGTCGGTTCCTCGAAAGCGCAGTTACACCGTGCACGCGGACTACTCCGTCGCGCACTGGGAGATAAGCCATGAATGACCTCGATTACCTGCGCCAGATGCGCTCCCTCAACCGGCCGGTTGCGCCCCGTCGTGACCTATGGGCCGGCATCGAAGCCCGTCTGGACGAGGCGCCCGTCGCCGCGACGTCGCGCCATCGACGCGCGCAACCCTGGCTGATGGCCGCTGCCATTGCCGGCGTGGCCCTCCTCGGTGGCAGCATCGGACTCCATCTCGTCGCGCCTACTGGCAGCGACGCCCTTGCCAGCGAAACCCACTGGAAACCGACCGACCCGCGCCTCTCCGGAGCTGCGGTGGAACTCGACGCCGCGCGCATGGAGCTGACCCAGGCCATGCAGGACTCCCCCGATTCGGCCGCCCTGCAGCGTCTGCTGCTGAAGACCGAACGCCAGCGCGACCGTCTGCGTAACCTCGAAAAGCAAGCCGGCTAACATGCGAACAGCCAGGACCCCACTCAWGAAAACGCTCTACATCACCCCCCTGCTGCTGGCGTTCTCGATCGGACAGGCATTCGCCTCGACCCCGATCAACC
>NZ_JBFUIT010000274.1:0-5283 GCF_056401735.1 Luteibacter sp. P4_D7_3 | reverse complement strand
CAACAGAGGAACCCCGAGGATGTCCGCCTGGAACTGCGCCATGAAGTCGTTGGCGATCGCACCGCCGTCCGCGCGCAGTTCCTTCAACTGGATACCCGAGTCGATCTGCATCGCTTCGAGTACGTCGCGCGTCTGGTAAGCCATCGACTCGAGCGCGGCGCGGATGAACTGTTCCTTCGTCGTGCCGCGTGAGAGACCGAAGACGGCACCACGCACATCGCTTCGCCAGTAAGGCGCACCAAGACCGACGAAGGCAGGTACGAAGTAAACACCGTCGTTGTCCTTCGCGCGCTCCGCGTACGACTGCGAATCCGACGCCTTGCCGAGCATGCGAAGGCCATCACGCAGCCACTGGATCACGGAACCAGCGACGAAGATGCTGCCCTCCAGCGCGTATTCCACCTTGCCGTTGAGACCCCACGCGATGGTGGTAAGCAGGCCGTTCTTCGAACGCACGGCCTTCTCGCCGGTGTTCATCAGCATGAAACAGCCGGTGCCGTAGGTGTTCTTGGCCAGGCCGGGTTCGAAACACGCCTGCCCGAACAACGCGGCCTGCTGGTCGCCCGCGATGCCGGCGATCGGCACTTCACGGCCGAAGAAATGCTTCGCCAGCGTGTTGCCATAGACCTCGCTGGACGACTTCACTTCCGGCAGCATGGCCCGCGGCACGTTGAGCATCTTCAGCAGCTCGTCATCCCACTCGCGCTTGAAGATGTCGTACATCAGCGTGCGCGAGGCGTTGGTGTAATCGGTAACGTGCACCTTGCCGCCGGTGAGGTTCCAGATGACCCAGGTGTCGATCGTACCGAACAGCAGTTCGCCCTTCTCCGCGCGCTCCTGTGCACCTTCGACATGGTCGAGGATCCAGCGCACCTTGGTCCCGGCGAAGTAGGCATCGATGAGCAGACCGGTCTTCTCGCGCACCATCGGGTCGAAGCCGTCTTCCTTGAGCTTGTCGCAGATGTCCATCGTCTGGCGCGACTGCCAGACGATCGCGTTGTAGATCGGCTGGCCGGTGGCCTTGTCCCACACCACCGCGGTCTCGCGCTGGTTGGTGATACCGATGCCTTCGATAGCGCTGGCGTCGATGCCCGAGCTGCTGATGACCTCGGTCATCGTCGACAGCACGCTGGTCATGATCTCGCGCGGGTTGTGTTCGACCCAGCCCGGCTGCGGGAAGATCTGCGGGAACTCGCGCTGCGCGGTGCCGGCGATGTTGCCGTCATGGTCGAAGAGCATCGTGCGCGAGCTGGTGGTTCCCTGGTCGATCGCCAGGATGTAGCGCTTGTCCTTGGACTTGTCCATTGCTGGCCTCACCGAGTCGTTTGGTTGGAAGAGTTGCGACCGGCGGCCTGGCGCGCTTCTTCAAGCGCACGCTGACGTGCCGGCAGGAAGGGATGCACGAGCAGCTGGTACGCGCCGCCACCGACCACACCACCGATCAGCGGGCCGACGATCGGCACCCACCAGTAGTTGTCCGGCGAAGGCAGCGCCGAGGAGCCCCAGCCCGCGAAGAACGCGAACAGGCGGGGACCGAAGTCGCGCGCCGGGTTGATCGCCCATGCTTCGAGGTAACCCATCGACGCACCGATGGTCGCGACCAGCAGGCCGATGATCAGCGCGCCGCTGTTGGCACCCGGTGCCGTCTCGTTGTACTGCTCGGTGATCGCGAAGATGCCGAACAGCAGGAACGCCGTCAGGATGACCTGATCCAGAAGCGCGTGCATCGGCGTGATGGCCAGACCCGGATGGGTGAAGAACACGCCTGCCGCGCCTCCGGCCTCACGAGTGAGGTTGTGCGTTGCATTGAAGTGGTCGATGACCGGTCCGAACAACACATAGACGATCGCGGCGCCGAGGAATGCACCGATGACCTGGGCGATCCAGTACGGGACGACCTTCTTCCATGAAAAGTCGCGGAAGATCGCGAGTGCCAGCGTGACGGCTGGGTTCGCATGCGTACCGGAGACCGACGCCGTCGCGTAGATCGCGATGGTGACCGCCAGACCCCAGGCGATACAGACGCCCCAGTAAGCGTTGAGGTAGGGACTAGGGTCGTAGAGCACGTACATGCACGCTACGGAATCGCCGAACGCAATGATGATGAACATCGCGAGGGCTTCGGAAATCAGCTCGCCTATCTGTTGTCGCATGATCCGTCTCTCCATCGGGTTTCATGACTGGGAAAGCGCCAGGGCGCTACGGGTTGGTGGCAGGCCCCTGGGGGACGCGCCGGTTCAGGTACTCGGTAAGGCGACGCACGTCGTCGGGGCCGACGCGCAGGCCGATCTTGCTTCGGCGCCACAGGATGTCTTCAGCTTCGGTCGCCCATTCGTGGCGGATCAGGTAGTCCACCTCCACCTGGTACAGATCCGAGCCGAAGTGCTCGCCCAGCGCGGCGAGGCCGTCCGCTTCACCCAGCAGGTCGCGGGCGCGCGTGCCGTACATATGCGTGAGCCGCCAGGCAAAGGTTTCCGGCAGCCAGGGGCGCGACGAGCGGATGTCGTCGGTGAGCGCATCGATATCCCGTTCGCCACCGCCCGGAAGCGGGCGCGCGTCGGCTGTCCATGCAGGCTTGTCGTTGCCCAGCAGCGGGGCGAGTTTATCGACAGCCTCTTCGGACAACTTGCGGAAAGTCGTGAGCTTGCCACCGAAGACGTTCAGCAGCGGCGCACCGTCCTGGTCGATGTCGAGAAGGTAGTCGCGTGTGACTTCGGACGCGCTACCGGATTCGTCCTGCAGCAGCGGCCGGACGCCGCTATAGCTCCAGACAACGTCGGCGGGCGTGAGCTGCTTCTTGAAGTAGCGGTTCACGGCCTCGCACAGGTACTGCGTTTCCTCCGCTTCGATCACCGGGTGCGACGGATCCGACTTGTATTCGATATCGGTCGTGCCGATCAGCGTGAAGTCGCGCTCGTACGGAATGGCGAAGACGATGCGACGATCCGGCTGCTGGAAGATGTACGCGTAGCGGTGATCGAAGATCTTCGGGACGACGATGTGGCTGCCCTTGATCAGGCGCAGCGTATGCGAATGCTTCAGGTGAACGACGTCGTCGAGAAAGCTCGCCGCCCAGGGGCCGGCGGCATTGACCAGCGCGCGCGCCTTGACGAAGTGGCGGCTGCCGTCGCGCGATTCGAGCTCGGCCGTCCAGCCATCCGCATCGCGACGTGCAYTGATGCATTTGGTATGGGTCTCGACCTTCGCACCACGATGCACGGCGTCCATCGCATTGAGCACGACCAGGCGTGCATCCTGCACCCAGGCATCGGAGTAAACGAAGCCCTGGTGGAACTCACTGCGCAGCGGCTCGCCGGTGACGTGTTTGGCAAAGCGCACACGCCGCGAACCCGGCAGGGTACGGCGGCCACGACCCAGGTGGTCATAGAGGAACAACCCGATGCGAATCATCCACGCCGGGCGCAGATGCGGCTGGTGCGGGAGGATGAAGCGTAGTGGCCAGATAATGTGCGGCGCCGCCCTGAGCAGTACCTCGCGCTCGGCAAGCGCCTTGCCGACGAGGGCGAACTCGAATTGCTCGAGGTAACGCAGCCCGCCGTGGATCAACTTGGTCGCCGCGCTGGATGTGTGCGATGCCAGGTCGTCCCTTTCGCACAGCCACACCGATAGCCCGCGCCCTACCGCATCACGTGCGATACCGACGCCGTTGACGCCACCACCGACCACCAGAACATCGACCTGCTCGACCATCGCGCACTCCGCTTGGCTGGAGGCACCACTTCACTGAGAGGGGAATAGCCATGTTCGGCTGCGCTCGTTTTTCCTTGCGGAGACGCCCGAGGGGCGCATAAACGAACATTTCACACGGTCAGCAAGCGGCGCCTGCGTTAAAAGTGAGCATATTCGAACATAAACGAACATGGCACGCTGCAGTGCAGCGCAGGGTTTGTTTGAAACAAGGCCTTCAGTCGCGGGTAGATGCCTGATAGATCGACACTTTCTGCCCTCGGCGTGGTTTCAGTCCACGGCTGCCCAGGCAGCCTCCCCTAAAAGAAACCGCAATTCGTGCTGCTGTAGGAGCCGATTCATCGGCGAAAACACGTCACCTCAGTCCCCCGCGACATGCAACTGCGTCCCCGCAGCCTCCAGCACGGGCATCAACGGCTCAGGCGGCGCCTTGTCGGTAAACCAGGCATCCACCCGCGAGAAATCACCCAGCCGAACCATCGCGTTACGTCCGATCTTGGTGTGATCGGCGCCCAGGTACACCTGCCGCGAGTGCTCGATGATCGCCTGCGCAACGCGTACTTCGTGGAAATCGAAATCCAGTAGGGTCCCGTCCAGCTCGATACCGGAGATCCCGATGATCCCGTAGTCGACCTTGAACTGACGAATGAGCTCGATCGTCGCCTCGCCGGTCACACCACGGTCGCGACCGCGCACGACGCCGCCGGCGACAATCACCTCGAAGGTCGGGTTGTCGCTGAGCAGGAGCGCGATATTGAGGTTATTGGTAATCACACGCAGGTCGCGGTGATCGAGCAGCGCGCGGCCGACGCCCTCGTTGGTGGTGCCCAGGTTGATGAAGAGCGAAGAGCCATCCGGGATCTGCTTTGCGATCGACGCCGCGATACGGTTCTTCTCTGCGGCCTGGAGCGTCTGACGCGCCGCGTAGGCGACGTTCTCCACGCTCGAGGAAGGACTCACACCGCCGTGGTATCGACGAATCAGGCCGCTGTCGGAGAGCAGGTTCAGGTCACGGCGAATGGTCTGCGGTGCAACGTCGAAATGACTGGCCAGTTCATCGACACCAACGAAACCCTCGCGCTGCACGATCGCGATGAGCTCTTCCTGACGTCGGTTCAATCGTGGATCCATCGTTTTCCCGTTACTGCACAACACGCGAGCATGATGCCGGGTCGCGACAAGCGTGTCATGCGGCGGTTGCGATGAAGGGCCGGACGTAACCCCGTAGGAGCCGATTCATCGGCGATCCCGCGGCAGCGGGCCGGGCCGCCGCCATCTGGTTATCGCCGCTGAAGCGGCTCCCACAGGGGCCGAGGGTAAATCGAGGGCAAAGAAAAACCCGGCTTCTTTCGAAGACGGGTTGTTCCGGTATAAGGCCCCTGGCGGTGACCTGTTGCGGGTCTTGCGCTGCGCGCAAAAAAAAACCCAGTCTCGGAGGAGACTGGGTTTTTAGGGTATAAGGCCCCTGGCGGTGACCTACTCTTGCATGGCTTGAGCCACACTACCATCGGCGCATGCGCGTTTCACTTCTGAGTTCGGGATGGGATCAGGTGGTACCACGCCGCTATGGCCGCC
>NZ_JBFUIT010000273.1:0-5313 GCF_056401735.1 Luteibacter sp. P4_D7_3 | reverse complement strand
CGCCGATATCGGTCGAGCGACTGATCGCCAGCCAGCGCTCATCGGTTTCGCGACGTGCCTGCTCCGCCTCGCCCGCGTACTTCGCCGCGTCGCTACCCAGGAGCAGGCGGACCGGTGGACGCGGATGCGCGGCAAGGCGAAGTACCACCTCGGCGACACGCACCGGATCRCCGGTCTCGTTACCGGCGTACCCGGACAGCATGTTGCGGAGGGCACCGACCGTGCTCTCGTAATCGGGCAGGAATGGCGGGAGGTCAGCGCCCGCGCGGCGCGCCCAATCGGTGCGCATGCCACCCGGCTCGATCGCCGTGACGTGCACGCCCAGCGCGCCGAGCTCAGTGGCGAGCACTTCGGAAAGTCCGCCGACCGCCCATTTCGCGGCCTGGTACGCCGACATGCCGGGCATGCCGATACGGCCACCGACTGAAGAGACGTTGATGACACGGCCGCTACGACGCTCGCGCATGTGGCTGACGGCGGCGCGGGTGAGGTTGACGACACCGAACAGATTGGTCTCGATCTGCGCGCGGTAGTCGGCAGACGACATCTGTTCGAAGGGAACGAGCTGGCCGTAGCCGGCGTTGTTGACCAGCACATCGAGCTGGCCGAACGCGTCGAGCGTGAAGCGTACGGCGTCGATACACGCGGCCTCGTCGGTGACATCGAGCGCCGTGACTTTAAGCGTCTCGGGGAAGCGGCTGCGGAGATCGTCGAGCGTCTCGACGCGTCGCGCGGTGGCGACCACGCGATGGCCAGCGGCGAGTGCCGCTTCGGCGATATCGCGACCGAGACCGGCGCCGCTGCCGGAAATGAGCCAGACCTGTGACATGGAGAATCCTCGTTATAGTGAGTGAGTACACACTCGATTAATGGTTCAGGAAAAACCTGGATGGAAAGGGCGACTCAGGCGGACCCGATGGCGCGCCAGATGGCTTCGAAGCCGGCCCGCCGGTAGTCGCTGGCTTCAGCGGTGTTCTTTGCCATGAATTGCAGGGTCGTTTCCGCGACGGCGGTGATGATGCCGGCCATGAACCCGATCGGTTGCCCGTGACGCAATACGCCCGACGCCATCCCCTCGTCGAACAAACCGGCGATATCCCCGAACACACGTTCACCTTCGACGCGCGTGGACGCCGTAATGCGCTCGGACACCGTGAGCTGGGACATCGCGACGCGAAGGGCGGGTTCGGCCATGCCCCAATCGAGGTAACGATTCCAGACATGTTCGAAGCGCTCTTCGATCGGGGCACGCGAGGGATAGCCCTCATACATCGTGTCGCGCAGGCTGTTTTTCGCGCTCAGGTAGAGCTCGTTGAGCAGGATGTCCTTGTCCGCGAAGTAGGTGAAGATCGAGCCTTCGGCCACCCCGGCCCGCTTTGCGATCAGCGCGGTCGGGGCGCCCATGCCGCGTTCTGCCACGGCTTGCGCGGCGGCGGCGAGGATGGCGGTCCGTTTTTCTTCGCTTTTGAGGCGGGCCATGGGGCATCTATAATAAGTGAGTGCTTGCTCATTATGGAGGCGTGTGGGGATATTGCAAGCACCCCATCGCCGATGAATCGGCTCATACAAGGAGCTAACAGCAATGAGCGACGCTGTATGAAGCGTCAGGCGGCGCGGATGGCGCCCTTGGCGATGACCGGACCGGTGGGCTGACCGGTGGGAGAGCCACCGACCGGTTCCAGGGAGACCGCGAGCGCGGCTGTCGGGCCGAGGCGGTCCAGGAGCGCCTTGGCCAGATGGAAGCGCTTCGGATCGCCGGGCGGGAAGACGCCGACGGAAATCGGTGCGCCGCCGGCCGGAATCAGCCATAGCTCGGTGTTGCGGTCCGAGGCGACGGCGGCCGGGCTGGCCGGCACGACGAGTAACTCGGAACGGTCGATGTCCATGGTGGCCGTCCAGCCGGCAACGCCGTTGTCGCCGGCGATGGTGGAGACCATGAGGACCGAGGGATGCGTGGCGATGGGCGGAGGCAACTGCCGGGTCATGGTGATCACCAGCAGGCAGGCGGCCACCGCCGTGGCGCCGACACCGATCCAGCGCCACAGGCCCAGACTGTCCCAGACACTCGTGCGGGGACGCGACGATTCGCGTGACGGCGTGCCCGCGTCGAAGGCGAGGCGACGACGGATGCCGGCCCAGACATGGGCGGGAGGCGCGATGTCGGTGATTTCCAGGGCCAGCGGCGTGACGTGGCGCTGCCACAACGCCACGGCCGCCGCGGCCTCGGGGCTGGTCTCGACTTCCCGTGCCACCGCGGCTCGCGCGTCGGCATCGAGCAACCCGAGTGCGTACTCGGCGTAGCGCAGGTTGTCTTTGTCGGATTCGAAGGTGCTGTTCATGGATTAAGACACGCCCTGAGTTGCAGGAGACCGCGACGAATCCAGCTTTTCATGGTGCCCAGGGGCACCTTTGCACGTTCCGCCAACTCGTTATACGTAGCGCCGCCAAAAAAAGCTTCACGAATGGAGCGGCGCTGCTGGGTTTCCAGTTCGGCCAGGCAGGCCTGCAGATGTCGATACTCCTCGTCGCTCTCCGCGCCATGCGCGGGGCCGGGACCGTCGTCGACGAGGGTCTCCCAATCGACCTCGACTGGACGCAGGTCGGGACGCTGGCGCAGCCGGTCGATGGCCTTGTTGCGGGCGACGGTGACTAGCCAGGTGAGAGCGCTGGAGAGTTTCGCGTCAAAGCTGCGGGCGCGTTTCCAGACGGTGACGAAGGCTTCCTGAAGCACCTCTTCGGCCTCCTCACGGTCGCCCATCAGCCGCACGCAGACGCCGAACAGTCGCGACGAGGTGCGCCGGTACAGCTCTTCAAACGCGCGCTGGTCTTCCTCCGCGGTACGTTGCAACAGTCGATTCAGCTCGTCGCGATCGGCGGGGCTGGTGGCTGGCATGCGTGGGTCCTTAAGGCGGGCGGGCGGTCGAACAGTGCAGGCCGATCTATAACATGACCGTGGTGAGCGCGTCGCGATCCGCATCCGCCCTTCACATCTTCTCGTATCCACTGTCACGCATTACCGCCGAGGACGAGCACTCCGTGAGGCTACTTTCATCCGCTCCGATGGTCCCCTTCGCCGCGGCCGCCTGCCTGGCCAGCGCCTCCGCCCCTGCCGCCACCGAGCGCTTTGTCGGCGATGCGTACGCGCCTGACAACGGGCAGCTGTTGTACCGCGAGGTCCATACGGTCGGTTCGGGGCGCCAGGTCGTGCAGTACCAGTGCCCCGACGGGAAGGCGTTCGCGCGCAAGGTTCTCGAGGGCGGTGGCACGGTCATCGGACCGGACTTCAGTTTTGTCGACGCGCGTACCGGCGATGCGGAGGGCGTGCGCTCGAACGGGGGTGCCCGGAGCGTTTACGCCAAGCGTGGTGCGGGTGGAGAAGTCGCCAAGCCCCTGCCGGACAAGAAGGACGGCGTGATCGACGCGGGCTTCGACGTTTACGTCCGTGCCCACTGGGATAGCGTCGGCAAGCGGGGGGACGGTATTCCCTTCTTGTTGCCGGGCCGCTTCGCCTTCTACGACGTGCGCCTGGTGGACGGGCAGACCAGCGGCGGGGTCCGGCGCATGACGATGAAGCTCGATGCCTGGTACGCCTTCGCGGCACCCACGGTCGTGCTCAGTTACACCACGACCGACCGCACCCTGCGCCGCTTCGAGGGCATGGGCTCGATCCGGGGGGAGAACGGCAAGCTTCGCCCCGTACGTATCGAATTTCCGCCGGACAAGCGCGAAGGCAACATCGCCGACGCCGCCGTGGACGAGGCGCTGGCCACGAAACTCGACGGTCGCTGCACCATCTAGGCCAGGTTCGTGCATCCGTAACCCGTAACGCCCCGTATAGGTAAGGGAACACCACGGGAGCCCGCATGAACGTCCGCCTCAACGCCACGCCCGAGCCACCCCCGGTGGCACTTCGCGTCGGTACCCTGCGCCGATGGTTCGATACCTCTGGCGCCGCGTCGGTCGACGCATCCCGGGGCGACCGTATCGACTGGCTCCGTGCGTCGCCGTTCGTGGTCATGCATCTGGCGTGTATCGGGGCCCTCTGGACGGGCGTGTCGACCGTGGCGATCTGCGTGGCGGTCGCACTGTATGCGGTCAGGATGTTCGCCTTAACGGCGTTCTACCACCGCTATTTCTCGCATCGCACGTTTCGCACGTCGCGTCCGGTGCAGTTCTTCTTCGCCCTGATCGGCGCAAGTTGCGTACAGCGGGGCCCGTTGTGGTGGGCTGCTCATCATCGCCACCACCATCGTCACACCGACACGCCGCTGGATCCCCACTCGCCGGGCGTTCATGGGTTCCTCTGGAGCCACGTCGGCTGGTTTCTGACCCCCAACGGGTTCCGTACCGAGATCGAGCGCGTGCCCGACCTGGCGAAATATCCGGAGCTGCGTTGGCTGGACCGCTACGACACGGCGGTCCCTGTGCTGCTCGCCGTCGCGCTATTCGGCCTCGGCAAACTTCTCGAGCATGTGGCGCCGGGCCTCGGCACCAGCGGTTGGCAGATGCTGGTGTGGGGCTTCTTCATTTCCACCACCATCCTCTTTCATGCCACGGTGACGATCAACTCGCTCGCGCATCGCTTCGGTCGCCGACGCTTCGATACCGCAGACGACAGCCGCAACAACGTGTGGCTTGCACTGCTGACGTTCGGCGAAGGCTGGCACAACAACCATCACTTCTTTCCCGGCACCGTGCGTCAGGGCTTTCGCTGGTGGGAAATCGACATGACGTACTACGGTCTGCGCGTGATGGCGTGGCTGGGTCTGGTCCATGACCTCAAACCTATCCCCGCCTGGGTCGCCGCGAAGGCGAGGGGCTGACGATGCGCGTTGCCGTCATCGGCTCGGGCATCGCGGGGCTCGCCTCGGCGTGGTTGCTATCGCGCAAGCACGAGGTGACCCTGTTCGAAGCCAATGATTACCCGGGTGGGCATACGCACACCCATGACATCCGGCTCGATGGCCGCGACTACAGGGTAGACACGGGTTTCATTGTGCATAACCGCGCGCATTATCCGTTGTTGTCGGCCTTGTTCGATGAGCTGGGGGTGGCGACCCAGCCGACCGCCATGAGTTTTTCGGTGCGCAACCAGGCCAGCGGTCTCGAGTACAACGCCGCCAACCTCGATACCTTGTTTTGCCAGCGTCGCAACCTGCTCTCACCGCGTTTCCTTGGCATGATTCGCGACCTGATGCGTTTCTACCGCGACGCCCCTCGTTTGCTCGATGAGGCCGGCGACGGTCCCACGCTCGGCGAGTACCTGGAACGGGGTGGCTACGGTGTGGCATTCCGCGACGAGCACCTCGTGCC
>NZ_JBFUIT010000272.1:0-5340 GCF_056401735.1 Luteibacter sp. P4_D7_3 | reverse complement strand
TCGATGGCGTCCTTATGGTGGATTGTCCGCTCGAGGAGTCGCACGTGCTCGCGCCGCTCCGTGCGGTGGGTCTCGACCAGATCCTGCTGGCCTCGCCGACCACTACCGAGACGCGCCTGGCCGCCCTGAGCGAGGCGGCTTCGGGGTTCCTGTATTATGTGTCGTTCGCTGGCATCACCGGCGCGGCCCAGCTGAGCACCGGCGACATCGCCGAGCGCGTGGCGGGCATCCGGGCCCGGTCGAAGGCTCCGGTGGCCGTCGGTTTTGGTGTTCGCGACGCGGCAAGCGCCGTGGCGATTGGCGCCTTTGCCGACGCCGTGGTCATCGGCAGCGCCCTGGTCGATCGCCTCTCCGGCGCGACCTCGGCGGACGATCTCGCCGGCAGGGCACACGATTTCCTCGCGCCGATCCGCGCTGCGCTCGACGCGCGCTGAACGGCCGTTGGGTTAGAACAGATACACGGAGAGAACCATGAACTGGCTGCAGAAAATCATGACGCCGAAGACCCGCGCGCAGCAGCGCGCGGCCGGCGACAACAAGGGCAAGGTGCCCGAGGGCGTGTGGGAAAAGTGCGCCGGTTGCGGCACCGTCCTTTACAAGCCGGAGTTGGAAAAGTCGCTGATGGTGTGCCCGAAGTGCGGTCACCACCACGCGATCAGTGCGCGTGTTCGTCTGAATGCCTTCTTCGATGAGGGCAGCACCACCGAGCTCTGGCCGAAGATGGAAGCGGTCGATGCGCTGAAGTTCAAGGACCAGAAAAAGTACAAGGACCGCGTCGCTGCTGCGCAGAAGGCGACGGGCGAGAAAGACGCGCTTATCGCGATGTCCGGCCRCCTGCTGGATCGCCCGGTGGTGTCGGTGGCCTTCGAATTCGCCTTCATGGGCGGCTCGATGGGTTCGGTGGTCGGCGAGAAGTTCGCCCGTGCCGCTGAGCGCGCCCTGGCCGACAAGAGTGCCTTGGTCTGCTTCGCCGCCACGGGTGGCGCGCGCATGCAGGAAGGCCTGTTCTCGCTGATGCAGATGGCGAAGACCTCGGCCGCCCTGGCACGGATGCGCGACGCTGGCGTGCCGTACATCTCGGTGCTCACGCATCCGACCACCGGTGGCGTCTCCGCAAGCCTGGGCATGCTGGGTGACATCAACGTGGCTGAGCCGAAGGCGCTTATCGGCTTCGCCGGTCCGCGCGTCATCGAGCAGACCGTTCGCGAGACCCTGCCGGAAGGCTTCCAGCGTCCCGACTTCCTGGTCGAGCACGGCGCCATCGACGTTATCGTCGACCGCCGCGAAATGCGCGACAAGCTCGGCGCGATGCTCGGCATCATGCAGAAGGCGCCGCGCGCCGCGGCGTGATATGTGGGAGCCGCTTCAGCGGCGATATCCACGTTGCCGAAACCTTTCGCCGTGACAGCGTGTTATCGCGGAGCAAGCAAGCCCGACTCAGGTCGGGCTTTTTTTTGGTTCTTCGCGGATTACCGGGGCCCGAGCGCTCGGCTTTCAGGCCGAGCATGCTTCGTCACCTCGCACGTAGCACGTGGCTCGCCTTCGGCCTCGCGGGCTCGGCGTTGCCATCGCTCTCTACACTTGAGCGTTTCGCGGGGAGACCTTGGTGCCCACCCTCGCTGCTCAGACACGTCCTCCGCGTTCGAGAAGGAAAGGCCGCTCGCGCGGCCCATGTACTTAACTGGCCTACGGCCGCTCCACTTGTGCGGAACTCGCCTCGAGGGTGGACACCAAGGTCTCTCACGACGATACGGTTGAGTGGAAGGAGAGCCGTTGGAGTGGGTGTCGCCGCCCGCGCGGACCGTTACGGCGGTCGTGCAGATACGTCATTTCCGGCGCGGCGCGCGTTTTCCTCGCCGCTTCGGTTACTGGTTCGTCGCCGTGATTCGCGTTATCCCTGTATGTCGGCTAATGCCTCCGGTTGGCCCGGCGTCAAACCAGCACGCGTTCCGCCCACAGCGACAGCGTCCCAAGCCCCGCGCCAATCGCCGTCGCGGCGAGCACATCGCTCGGGTAATGCAGGCCGAGCACCACGCGGGACGCGCCGACGAGCGCCGCAAAACCGATCAGGAACGGCGCCAGGATGGGGTAGTGCGCCACCGCGACGACGGTGAATGCGACGGCCTGCAACGTGTGGCCGGACGGGAAACTGAACTCGTCCAGTGGCGGCACGTGCGCGATCACGCCGGGACAGGTGCGGAAAGGGCGCGGGCGGCGCGTCCAGCGCTTTAGTACGCGATAGAGCATCAGTGCGGTCAGACCGGTCACGGCCATCTGTGCCGCCACGGCGACGCCGTGCCAGCCGCCGACCAGTGCGATGACCGTCATCAGCGCATACCAGAACACGCCATCACCCAGCCGGCTGATGGCGCCGAAGAAGATGCCGATGGCCCGGCGCGCGCCCCAGCGATTGGCGGCGACGCACATGCGCCGGTCGAGGCTCGCCCTACGCGGCGACGGCGGTGCTGCGTTCATGGACATTCTCCTCGAAAAGGGACCGCATGATGGCTTCGAAGTCGTTCACGACGGACTCGGGCGAAAGGCCGGCGACGGAGGCGCGGGCTGCATGGCCCATGGCTGTGCGCACCGTGGTATCCGCACCGAGGGTGGCGGCGCGTTCGATCAGGCCACCTTCGTTGCCTGGCGCGACACGAATACCGTTCTGCCCGTTGCGGATGAACTCACGCGCGGCGGCTTCGGCGTAGGCGACGACCGGTATGCCCGATGCCATCGCCTCGAGTACCACGTTGCCGAAGGTTTCCGTGAGGCTGGGGAAGACGAACAGGTCAGCGCTGGCGTAGAACGCCGCCAGCTCCTCACCACGACGCGTACCGGCGAAGATCACGTCCGGATTGGCCGCCTCGAGTGCGGCACGCCCCGGACCGTCGCCGACGATGACGCAGYGGGCCTGTGGCACCCGCCGAACCAGGGCACGGTAGGCCTCGATGACGACGTGCAGGTTCTTTTCGGGCGCGACGCGGCCCACGCTGAGCACCACCGGTGTATCGGCACCGGCGCCCCAGCTTTCGCGCAGCGCGTCGTTGCGATGCTCCGGATGGAAGCGTGCGGTATCGACGCCGCGGCGCAGGACGCGTACGTCATGCACGCCGAGATCGTTGAGCTCGCCCGCCAACTGGCCGGTGGGCACCAGGGTCGTCTGCGCGCGGCGATGGAAGCGGGCGAGATAGCGGCGCACGAAAGGCGTGAGTGCGCCGAAACCGTAATGGCCCACGTAGAAGTCGAAGCGTGTGTGGAAACCGGTAGCGACCGGAATGCCGAGTCGGCGAGCAGCGCTGACAGCAGTCCAGCCGAGGGGGCCTTCCGTCGCCACATAGATCGCGTCCGGGCGCTCTGCGCGCCAGCGGCGTTCGATACGGAAGCGGGCAGGGAGGCCAAAGCGAAGGCCGGAGTATCGCGGCATCGCGGCGCCTTCGACGGCGAGGACATCCATGCCCGCGTCGGCCAGCGGTGGCGTATCCGGGTGGATCGGCCTGATGAGGTCGACCGTGTGCCCTCGCCGGACAAGTCCGCGGGCGAGCGTCTGGACGGTAAGGGCTACCCCGTTCACGTCCGGTGCGTAGGTCTCGGTGACGATGCCCACTCGCATGGCGGTGCCCCTTCTGGCCTGGCTTGACGCATGCTCGCGCAATGGCGTGTCCGCGCGGTTATCAGGGCATGACCGGCATATGACAGCGGGGCTGGGTTAAAATCGCGGTCTTGCCTGCCTGACGACCCCTACAATGACCGTCCGTACCCGCTTTGCTCCCAGTCCTACCGGCTACCTCCATATCGGCGGTGCCCGCACCGCGCTGTATTGCTGGCTGGAGTCCCGCCGTCGGGGCGGTGAATTCGTGCTGAGAATTGAGGACACGGATCGCGAACGGTCCACCCAGGAGGCCGTGCAGGCCATTCTCGACGGCATGTCCTGGCTCGGACTGGTGCATGACGAAGGCCCGTACTACCAGACGTTGCGCATGGAGCGCTACCGCGAGGTCGCCGACCAGCTGCTGCGCGAGGGCAAGGCGTACTACGCCTACGAGACGAAGGAAGAGATCGAGGCGATGCGCAACGCGGCCATGGCGGCGGGTGTGAAGCCGCGTTACAACGGCTACTACCGCGATCGCAACGAGCCGCAGCGCGATGACCCGAACCGGGTCATCCGTTTCAAGAATCCCGCCACCGGCAGTGTTGTCTTCGACGACAAGGTGAAGGGGCGCATCGAGTGGTCCAACGAAGAACTGGACGATCTGGTGATCTTCCGCTCGGACGGTTTTCCCACGTACAACTTCGCGGTTGTCGTGGACGACATCGACATGGGTATCACCGAAGTGATTCGTGGCGACGACCATGTCAACAACACGCCGCGCCAGATCAACATCTACAAGGCCCTGGGCGCGGCGGTACCTGAATTCGCGCACCTGCCGATGATCCTTGGCCCGGACGGCCAGAAGCTGTCCAAGCGTCACGGCGCGGTAAGCGTCATGCAGTACCGCGACGATGGTTTCCTGCCACACGCGCTGCTCAACTATCTCGTGCGTCTGGGCTGGTCGCATGGCGACAAGGAGATCTTCTCGGTCGACGAAATGAAGACCCTGTTCGACGTTGCCGATGTGAACAAGGCGGCGTCGCGTTTCGACGTTACCAAGCTGTCCTGGCTCAACCAGCATTACCTGAAGACGGACGATCCGGCGCTGCTCGGCGCCGAGCTGGCCTGGCACCTGGACAGGATCGGTATCGACGCCTCGAAGGGTCCGAATCCGGCGGATGTCGTCGTCGCCTTGCGCGACCGCGTGCAGACGTTCAAGGAAATGGCTGAGCGCGCGAAGATCTGGTACGGCCCGATTGTCGAGTGGGATGACAAGGCTATCGAAAAGCACCTGCGCAACGAGACGGCCCCGGCCGCACTCGAGGTCGCAAAGGCTGAAATGGCCGCACTACCCGACTGGACGCCTGAAGCCATTCATGGCGCAGTCGAGCGCGTGGCGRCTGCGCTGGAGCTCGGCATGGGCAAGGTTGCCGCGCCACTGCGCGTGGCGATGACCGGAACCCAGGTGTCGCCGTCCATTGAGCACACGATTTTCCTGGCGGGCCGCGAGGGTGCCATCTCGCGCATCGACGAGGCGCTCGCCCGCTCGCGTGGATGAGCTTCTCGCCCGGGCGATGCAAGGGGTCGATCCCGACGACCCCGGTGCCGCCCTGCGCATCTTCAGCAACCTGATGGGCCTGGTGCCCTGGTGGAACCTGATCGCCTGGCAGGTCTTTTTCGTCGTCGTCGGCGCGCTGCTGGGCTGGTGGCGCGGCCGGACCACGGCAGGAATCGTCGGGGCGCTGGTACTGGGT
>NZ_JBFUIT010000271.1:0-5363 GCF_056401735.1 Luteibacter sp. P4_D7_3 | reverse complement strand
GGCCTCGAAGCGGCAAGGGCGGATCGCGGCTTTCCGTTCGTCGTACTGACGCCCGACGGCAGCGAAATCATCGCGACATTCACACTTGCCAACGTCGTCCGTGGCGTCTTCCAGGCCTGCCATCTCGGCTACGGCATCGCGCGAAAGCACGAAGGCCAAGGCCTGATGGTCGAAGCCCTGGACGCCGCGATCCGTTATGCGTTCGGCCCTCTGGACTTCCATCGCGTGATGGCGAATTACATGCCGCGCAATGACCGGAGTGGCCGCCTTCTCGCGCGKTTAGGCTTCGAGAAGGAAGGCTATGCCAAGCGCTACCTGAAGATCGAGGGGCTGTGGGAAGACCACGTGCTTACCGCGAAGATCAGGGCGCAGGGCTGAGCGAACGATCAGGCCTTGTTGGTGGCCGGACCCGTACGCTGACGACGACGCTTGTGGTTGCCGGTGTTCTCGCCGGTACCTGCAGGCGAGTGGCTGTGCGGACGGTGCGACGACGGCCGACCGGCCGTGCCACCCGCGCTGCCACCACCGGCTGCGCCCTGGCGACCCTGACCGTTCGACGGCGAACGGCCCTGACCGCCTGCCGAGCGACCCTGACCACCACCCGAGCGGCCCTGGCCGACCTGGTTGCGCGAGGCCTGCGGCTGACGCGGCTGCTGCTTCGGACGCGGCGCACCGGAATCCATGCGCAGCGGCGTGCTCGGCTCGAAGCCGGGGACGTTGCTGACTTCGAGATCGGTCTTGAGCAGACGACCGATGTCGCGGAGCAGGCCCGACTCGTCATGGCTGACCAGCGAGATGGCCTGGCCTTCAGCGCCCGCGCGGCCGGTCCGGCCGATGCGATGCACGTAGTCCTCGGCCACCATCGGCAGGTCGAAGTTGATCACGACCGGCAGCTGGTCGATGTCGATACCGCGCGCGGCGATATCGGTCGCCACGAGCACGGTGACGCGGCCGGTCTTGAAGTCGGACAGGGCGCGCGTACGGGCGTTCTGGCTCTTGTTGCCATGGATGGCAGCGGCCTTGATGCCGGCCTGTTCCAGGTGACGTACGAGCTTGTCGGCGCCGTGCTTGGTGCGGCCGAAGACCAGCGTCTGGCGGCGGCTGTCCTGCGACAGGATGTGCAGGAGCAGGTCGCGCTTGTTCGCCGCATCGACCGGGTGCACGCGGTGCGTGACCAGGGTCGCGACGGAGTTGGCCGGCGTGGTGGACACTTCTTTCGGGTCGCGCATGAACTGCTGCGCGAGTGCCTTGATTTCCGGCGCGAACGTAGCCGAGAACAGCAGCGTCTGACGCTGGCGCGGCACGGCGGCGAGGATGCGCTTGAGTGCCGGCAGGAAGCCCATGTCGAGCATGCGGTCGGCTTCGTCGAGCACCAGGATGTCGACCTTGGAAAGGTCTACCGAGCGCTGCTGCATATGGTCGATCAGGCGGCCCGGCGTGGCGACGACGACGTCGACACCGCGGCGCAGTGCCTGCAACTGGTTGCCCATGCCAACGCCGCCGAAGATGACGGTGCTGGAGAGGCGCACGTACTTGCCGTAGTCGCGCAGGTTTTCCTGCACCTGGGCGGCAAGCTCGCGGGTCGGGGTGAGGATCAGCGCGCGGATCGGGCGACGCGTGTCGCCACGGTCATCTTTGGAGAGCAGCTGCAACAGCGGCAGTGCGAACGCGGCGGTTTTGCCGGTACCCGTCTGGGCGGCGGCCATAAGGTCGTTGCCGGCGAGGACAAGCGGGATCGCTGCGGACTGGATCGGGGTCGGCTTTTCATAGCCGGCTTCGGAAAGGGCGCGCAGCAACGCGGGCGCAAGGCCCAGCGAATCGAAAGACATGGAGTGAAGCTCCTGCGTGACTCGAGCGTTCCCTGGAACCGCACTACGAGTCGATGGATTGGCGGCCGCTAACCATGACGAAGACAGCAGGCTGGCCGGTGTCGAGCGCGCTTCCGAGGGTGGGGGAACGGGCGGGAGATTCTCCACGCCGGGGGTCCGCAAGGGAGTCGGAGCGCAAGCACGACCCGCCGAGTATACCTTATTGCGGCGCACAATGCCCAATGGCGGCTGACCGCCCGATCAGTTCTGCCGGGAAGCCGTCATCAGGTAGCTGTTATAAGGCGTCCGCCCGAACAGCGGCCGGAAATCCACCCGGATCCCCCGCGGCTCCAGCACCCCGCGAATATCGTCTTCGGTCGGAAAATACTGGGCCCCGCCAGGGATCCAGCCCACCGCCTCGATGAATTTCTCCTCCCACACGGTGGCCCGATAGCGCCAGGTACCGTCCCGGATCACGTTGCGCAGGATCAGTACGCCATCGTCGGCAAGGTGGTCCACGGCATAGGCCAGCAGATCCGCCTGGCGGTCCTCTGGCAGGTAATGGAGGACATCGAGCATGGCCACGTGCCCGCGGATGGCCTGGGGCGTGGTGGCATCCACCTCGCTGAGGGAAATGCTCGCACCCAATCCTGCCCGGTCCGCGGCAGCCCGCCCCATGGCGATCTTGTCGGGGTCGTGATCGAGCCCGAGGTAGCCATCCAGCGCGTCGCAGGCATGCAGGTAGTGGCCGAGGATGCCCAGGCCGCAGCCGATGTCCAGCAGGGGCAGGCGCCGACCGGCGATGGCGGTCGCGGTGGCGGCATAGACGGGGTCGGTGGCCAGTTTGCCGTGGATGTAGATCCGGTCGCGGCGGCGACTGAACCGCGAGGCGATGCGTCGCCGTGTGCGGCTTTCAGGAGTCATAAGCGTAATTTCCGTCCTGGAAAGAGCCGGGCACGTGTGCCGTACCCGGCCGATTCGGAATAACTAGTGCTTCTGGAGCGGATTGTCCTTCGACAGATAGACGTTGTATTCCTTCTCGTCGATCTTGCCGTTGTGGTCCATGTCGTTGTCGCCGATGTGCATGCGAAGCTGCTTCAGGCGCTCGTTATCCTTGGGGATATCGCCGCGCGTGATGTACTTGCCGTCCTTGGAGATATCCGAGAACGCTGGCGCATCGTTGGGGCCGGCGGTGTCCTGCGCAATGGCGGTGCCGATGCCGAGGCCGGCGATCAGGGCGAATGAAACGAGCGAGTACGAAAACTTCATGAGTCCTCCGTCTGTCGTGGAAAGGCGTCCGTCGAGGGACGACGCGCCCCAGTGTAACCACGGCTCGTGGTCCCGTCGTCAAGCGGTCGTTGGATTTTCGCCCGCTGTGTTAACTTCGGCGCCGCCCGAATCCGCGTTGAGGAATATCTGATGCCGCTTCCCGCCGCGCTGCGCGAACTCGATTCGACCCAGCGGCACACCGTCATCGCCAGCTTCCTTGGCTGGACCCTCGACGCGTTCGATTACTTCCTGCTGACCTTCGTCATCCTCGCCGTGGCGACGGAGTTCCATGTCTCCAAGCAGGAGGTCACCTACGGCCTGTTCCTGACCCTGGCCGCCCGGCCGATCGGTGCGCTCCTTTTCGGCCGGCTTGCCGACCGCTACGGCCGCCGCCCCGTGCTCATGTTCGACATCGTGCTGTTCTCGGTGCTCGAGGTAGCCTGCGCGTTCGCGCCGACGCTTGGTGTCCTGCTTGGCCTGCGTTTCCTCTTTGGCATCGCCATGGGCGGGGAGTGGGGTATCGGCGCGTCGCTGGCGATGGAGTCCATTCCGGCTAAATCGCGGGGTTTCGTGTCGGGCCTGCTGCAGAGCGGATACCCCTGCGGCTTTTTCCTCGCCGCCCTGGCCAACTGGTTGCTGGTCGACCACATCGGCTGGCGTGGCCTTTTCATTGTCGGTGCCGCGCCCGCGCTGCTCGTGCTGTACATCCGCCGCAAGGTGCCCGAATCGCCGGTATGGGAAGGTCGGCGTACCGAGGCCCGCGAAAGCGTGTTCGTCTCCATGCGGGGCAACTGGAAGCGGTTCGTCTACATGATGCTGCTGATGGCCGCCTTCAACATGTTCAGCCACGGCTCGCAGGACATGTACCCGACCTTCGTGCAGGAGACGCTGAAGATCCCGGCTGGCTCAGGTACGGCCTTCATGCTCACCGCGCTGCTCAACCTCGGCGCGTTATTCGGCGGCCTGACCTTCGGCTCTCTGTCCGAGCGCATTGGCCGGCGCAAGGCCATCATCATCGCTGCCCTGTTGGCTATCCCCGTGATCCCTCTGTGGACCTACGGCGGTTCGTTGCTCTTCCTGGGCCTGGGTGCGTTTCTCATCCAGGTGATGGTGCAGGGCGCCTGGGGTGTCGTGCCCACCCACCTCAACGAGCTCTCGCCGGACGCCGTGCGCGGCACCTTGCCCGGCTTCGCCTACCAGATGGGCAACCTTTTGGCGGCCATCACGGCGACCGCCCAGACCTGGATAGCGGGCCAGCGTGGCGGTGATTTCGCATTCGCCATGTCCACCTGGATTGGCGTGGTGGCGCTACTGCTGGCGCTCCTCACCTGGCTGGGGCCGGAGGCCCGTGGCGTGGGATTCGGAAAGAAGCGTGATCCGGCGTGACGCCGGACCTCGCGGCCGGTAAAATGCCCGGTTTTCATCCGGTAGAAACGATCATGCAGGCTGGCAAGGACAAGGTCATCTCGTTCCACTACACCCTCACCGTCAATGGTGAGCAGGTCGAAAGCTCGGTGGAGGGGGGCGAGCCGCTCTGGATCCTGCTCGGTCACGGCCAGCTGATCCCGGGCCTGGAAGCCGGCCTCGAGGGCAAGTCCGTCGGTGACACCTTCGACGTCACGATCGAGCCGGAGCAGGGCTACGGTCCGCGCCAGGACGGCCTGACCCAGCGCGTCCCGAAGAAGTACTTCCCGCAGCAGGGCAAGGGCCTCAAGGCGGGTGCGTCGACCGTCCTCTCGCTGAAGGAAGGCGGCAGCCGCGTCGTCGTCGTGCAGAAGATCGGCTCGAGCGTCGTCGACGTCGACCTCAACCACCCGATGGCCGGCAAGACCCTGACCTTCCACGTCGACGTTCAGAGCGTCCGTGACGCGACGCCGGAAGAGATCGAGCACGGCCACGCGCATCCGAACGGCGACGCTGCGCACTGATCGACTCGCTCAGCGCAACACGAAAGGCACCTTCGGGTGCCTTTTTTTTGGCTCTTCGCGGACTACCGGGGCCCGGGCGCTCGGGTTTCGGGCGGGGCATCTTTCGCACCGCGCACCTCGCGCATGGCTCGCCTTCGGCCTCGCGGGCTCGGCTTCGCCGTCGCTTCGTACACTTGGGCGTCTCGCGGGGACACCTTGGTGTCCACCCTCGCTGCTCAGACACGTCCTCCGCGTTCGACAAGGAAAGGCCGCTCACGCGGCCCATGTACCTACTGGCCTACGGCCGCTCCACTTGTGCGGAACTCGCCTCGAGGGTGGACACCAAGGTCTCTCACGACGATACGGTCAGCGGGAAGGA
>NZ_JBFUIT010000270.1:0-5394 GCF_056401735.1 Luteibacter sp. P4_D7_3 | reverse complement strand
GCACATGTACTCGATCGCGTCCTGGTCGCCGAGCCAGTCGGAGCCCTTGATCGTGTCGTAGAAGTGATAACGCCAGTCGTCCTCGCCCATGTTACCGAGCGCGGCGGAGATGCCGCCCTGAGCCGCCACGGTGTGCGAACGGGTCGGGAAGACCTTGGTGATGCAGGCGGCCTTGAGGCCCTTTTCGGCCAGGCCGAACGTGGCTCGCAGGCCCGCGCCGCCGGCGCCGACCACGATCACGTCGTACTTGTGTTGTTGAACCTTATAGGATTCCATCGATCAGCTTCCGAGCGCGATGCGCAGCACGGCCAGCACGCCCGTAAGCGCGGCGAGTACGGCGATGAACTTGATGAGTACCAGCGAGGTCATTTCGAGCCAGCGGGTATGGACGTAGTCTTCGATCACCACCTGCAGGCCGAGCACGGCGTGCTTGAACATGGTGATGATGAGAGCGATGAGCAGCACCGCGTTCCAGGGCTTCGCAATGGTCGCGCGGGCCGTGGCGTAGTCGGCGTGCATCAGGCCGAGCACGGTGATGACGAACCAGAGGGTCAGGAAGACCAGGGCGAGCGCAGTGATGCGCTGGGTCATCCAGTGGCCGACGCCTTCCTTCGCCGAGCCCAGGCCGCGTGCGCGGGCGAGCGGGTTGCGCAGATCCTTGCTCATGCGTGGCTCCCGGTCAGCACATAGGCCCAGACGGCCACCGTCAGCACGATGGAGACGATGATCGCCATCCAGCTGGTGCGGACGAACGTCTCGATCGCGTAGCCCTTGCCGGTGTCCTGGACCAGGTGACGGATGCCGTTGCACAGGTGATAGAAGAAGGCCAGGGTCCAGCCGATCATGACGATCGTGCCGAAGGCGCTGGTCGCGCAGGCGGTAAAGGTCGCGAAGGCGTCCTGACCGGCGGCGAGGGCGGCAAGGCCCCATACGATGAGCAGGCTACCGACGGCGAGGATGATGCCGGTGGCGCGATGCAGGATGGAAGAAGCCATCTGCACTTGCCACTTGTAGACCTGGAGATGCGGTGAGAGCGGTCGTCCCGTTTGTGCCATGGCGGCTATCCTGGATTGGAATCGCTGATGCCCGACGATCTCTCCCCGCCTTCCGATCCTCAGAAGTCGATGCAGCGTCCGTTCTTTTCCCAGTCGCCGTAACGCGTTGGGTCCAATGGCGCTTTCTCGACCCCTGGCGTGCCGTTCGTGGGGACGATCGGCGTGACGAGCGGTTTCGCCGGGGCGGAATCGTTCGCGTCTTTGGGTTCGGAGGGATTGTCGGACATGGTTATAAAGCCCTAAAAGCGTAATACCTGTGCCACCTCAGCACAACCTTCACGATTATCAAGAGGGTTGGTTTGGCCTTGGCCCGGCCGTATATCTTACGCTTCCGCCCTGCCTTGCGCCTCCCCATGCCGAGCCGTACCACTCGCAGCATCACCCTGACCGGCCCCGACGCGGCCTCCTTCGCCAATGCCCAGTTCAGCAGCGACGTCCTCGCCCTGCCCCGCGGCCGGTGGCAATGGAGTGGCTGGCTCGACCCCAAGGGCCGGGTGCGCGCGCTGCTACAGATCGCCCGACCCGACGACGAGCGCTTCGTCGTGATTCCGCGCGGAGGCGACGGCGAAGCGATCGCGAACGACCTGCGTCGTTTCGTCTTTCGGTCGAAGGTGAAGATCGTCGTGTCGGATGTACTGCACACCAGTGATGGCGACGCACTCGACGACACGCATGTTTGCGAAGACGAAAGCGGTGCGATCCGTTTCGGCGAAGGACATGCGTCGTTGCGGTTCGGCGATGCGAAAGTCGACAACGCGAAAGTTGAAAGCAGTAACGACGCGTGGATCGCGCGGCACATTTCGAATGGCTATGCATGGCTTCCGGATGGAGCGATCGACGCCTTGCTTCCACCCGCTCTGTCGATGGAACGCCTGGGTGCTGTTTCATTCAATAAAGGTTGCTTTCCCGGCCAGGAAATCGCAGCGCGCCTGCATTACCTTGGCGGCCACAAGAAACACCTGCATACCGTCACGAGCGACAGCACGCTCGCCGAAGGACATTCGCTACGCGTTGACGGCAACACTGTCGGTATCGTGTTGATGTGTCATGCATCAGCACCAAAGCCTATATCGCTTGTCGTATTGGATGACGCGGCCGTACAAGCAGACACTCTTGAAATCGAAGGCATGCGTCTGCACATCGTGTCGACGTTCGACGCATGAGCATTTGCAAGCACATTCGTAAAATAAAGTTCAACAGCGTGTGTGAGCAAAAGCTGAACCGTACCGCATACGCACTTGCCAAATTTGCATTGCGCTACTAGGCTCCGCCGATCCATTTGAGTGGCCGTGGTGTTGCATCACGGTTACGCCCGCGACGATCCGTCGACGATGACGGTTCTGGCGCGACCCGGCAAAAGCCGGAGCACGAAACGCGCGCACCATCTGATTGCGCGTAGTAAGCCGACAGAGCCGCCGCCCATTGCGCGATGCCGCTCCCTTTCGGCAAACCCCCATTACCGGACGGCTCCGGACAGCCGTCTTGTACAGTCACAGTGTGTGACGCCCGACTCATCCGCGTAACTGATTCTCAGCGGGTGCCTTCGGTTGGTCCAGGTAGTAACGGCCTGCCCGCCCGTCTACCGCTCATACGTCCCCCATGGCCTTTCCATGAAAGCCGCAAGTGACGGAAAAGCTCGTTGGAGGCAGATACACATGAAACTTTCCGCTTTGCTATGGATGGCGTCCGTCCTTCCAAGCCACCTCGCTGACCAGACGTGCCTGGCGACGACGGTATATCTCGAAGCACGCAGCGAACCCACCATCGGCCAGTATGCCGTGGCGGAAGTCGCCCTACGGCGCCGCGATCGCGGCATGGGCGGCGACAAGGTGTGTGCCGTCGTCTCGGCTCCACGCCAGTTCGCGATTACCACGACACCAAAGGATTTTGAAATAACCGATCTCGTTTCATGGACCAAGGCGTGGAAAATCGCTGGCGACTCCCTCAACAACTGGAGCCTGCCCAAGAGCGAACGCCTCGTTTATGTTCCGCAAGCAGATCATTTCGCGACCGTTGCGGTCGCACCGAGCTGGTCAGCCAGCCGCGTCGTTCGCAAGATCGGCGACCACGCGTTCTACGCCGTCAACTGACGTAAGCGAAAGAACACGCGGGGGAGAAGGAATCCAGGCGGGCAGCTTGGGATTCCCGGGAAAAGGGGCCCTCGGACGAGGGCTTTTTTTTGCCTTTTATAAAGCGGCCATTGCCATCACCCCCACGCTTTTGTAGGAGCCGATTCATCGGCGATGGGTGCTCGAGACCAACTCACGTTCTCTGAAAACAAGAAAGGCCCGCCTGGTAGCGGGCCTTTCTTGTTTTAGCCGTCTGGACGTCTGTAGAGGTTGACGTATTCCGGCATCGCCGCTGAAGCGGCTCCTACAGGAATCGCGCGACATCCACATCCAACGCGCGTTACCTGCGGTAGACGTGGTCACCCTGGATGACGACGTAATCGCCACGGCGAAGCTGTGGATCTTCCCGCTGCGTTACCGTCGCCACTCGCCCGTCATCCAGACGAATACGTACGCGGAACACGGCCTCATCCGCACCGTTGCGCTTGCCGACGGCATTGCCGACGAAGCCACCTGCCACGGCACCACCAACGGTAGCGGCCGTGCGACCGTCACCGTGGCCAACCGTGTTACCCAGCAAGCCGCCGGCCACCGCGCCAATCACGGCACCCAAGGGCGACGAATCGCGCTGGGTGTAGACCTGCTCCACATCGCTGACGGTGCCGCACTGATCGCAGCCCCGCGGGGGACCGGAATACACCACGCGATCCTCGTGGTAAACGCGTCGCGGCGGCTCATAGCAAGCCGTCAACGACAGAGTGGCAACAGCGGCGGCAACGAGGCCGGACTTACGGACGAAGCTGTGCATGGGTGGCGTCCTGGTGAATGGGTTGATCAACGCGCGTCGGAAATGACGGAAACGCCTTCCTGGACCTGGACGCGGTCGCCCGGATCGTGATCCATACGCACCGAACGCGTCACGCCGTTGTACTCATAGCGCACGTCATAGGCGACGACCTTGTCGCCCGCCGTGCCAGCCACCGTCTCGCACTTGCGGATGGTGCTGGTGGTCGTGTTGTTTTCCTGGTGGTTTTCCTGGATCTCGTGGCCGGCGTAACCGCCGCCCACGGCACCTGCGACCGTAGCAAGGGTGCGACCCTTACCGTGGCCGATCTGGTTACCCAGGAGGCCGCCTGCGACGGCGCCGATGGCGGTACCGGCGACCTGGTGCTGATCCCGCACCGGGACGTGGCGCGTCACGACCTCATCGTGGCACTGACGCTGTGCGGCCGTGGCCGTCTCGCGGACCGGATCCACGCTGACCACGCGACCGTAGCGCGGGCCATTGTCCGCCGGCGGCGGCGCGGCGGCGGCGTTGAGCGCCGAGGTGCCGGGCGACTGGGCATTGGCCACATCTGCGTTTGCATCGCGGTTGCAGGCGGAAAGGCTCAACACAAGGGCCGCGCCCAAACCAGCGTTCAGGACGGAAATCTTCAACCTGCTCATAACCCTACTCTCCTAACAAAGGTCGGCGACTCGATGGCGCATGTGCCCCATCACCCGGAAGTCGCCTCGATGACATTTGACAGTCGTTAAACTGAACGACGCCTTAGACTCACGCCCACAACCCCACCGGCCGCTGACTGACATGCTCGATCTGGTAGATACCCATGCCCATCTGGACGATGTTTCGTTCGACGGAGACCGTGGGGCGATGTTCGATCGGGCCAGCGGGGCCGGCGTGCGGCGCTGGATCGTACCGGCGATCGACCGGGGAAACTGGGAAGCCATCGAGGTTTTGTGTRCGGCGCGTGAAGGCGCCTTCCCCGCCTATGGTCTGCACCCGCTGCGGATCGACGCCCATCGCGACGAGCACCTTGCCGAGCTGCCGGGCTGGCTCGACGGCCACGGCGCGATCGCCGTGGGCGAGATCGGGCTGGATTTCTATGTCGAGGGTCTCGACCCGGTGCGCCAGCGCGAGGTTTTCGTCCGGCAGTTGCACATCGCCCGCGAACACGACCTGCCCGTGATCGTGCATGCCCGTCGCGCCTTCGAGGAAACCATCCACACCTTACGCCGCGTCGGCGGACTGCGCGGCGTGGTCCACAGCTTCTCCGGCAGCGAAGAACAGGCCCGGCAGYTCTTCGACCTCGGCTTCCATCTCGGCATTGGAGGCCCCGTCACCTACGAGGGCGCGAATCGCATCCGTCGCGTGGTCACCGGCATGCCACTGGAGTGGCTTCTGCTGGAAACCGACGCCCCGGACCAGCCCTGCGCCCATCGTCGGGGCATACGCAACGAACCGGCCTTCATGACGGATGTCCTCGAGA
>NZ_JBFUIT010000269.1:0-5397 GCF_056401735.1 Luteibacter sp. P4_D7_3 | reverse complement strand
CTTCACGGTCGGACCGTAGTCAGGCACGTCAATGCCGGCCCAGCGCGTACCGTTCCACTCGATAACAGGTTTCTTCGGGTTCCAGGCTTTGCCGTCCAGATCGGCGCTGGCGCGGTTGTAAAGGATGCGCCGGTTGGCCGGCCACGCCCACGCCCAGTTCGGTGCGATGCCTTGCTCGCGAGGGTCGGTGGCGTCACGGCGGGCCATCTGGTTGCCCTTCTCGGTAAACGAGCCGGCGAAGATCCAGCAACCCGACGCCGTCGTGCCATCGTCGCGCAACTGCGCAAAGGCATCCAGTTGCGAGCCTGCCTTGGTCACCACAGCTGTCACCGGATCGGTGAGGTCGGCGAGCGCACGGCCATTCATCTCCTTGGCCAGTTCTTCGGGATCAGGCGCGATCGGGTTGGTGTACTTCCACGACATGTTCAAGATCGGATCGGGGAAGGCGCCGCCGTCCTTCCGGTACATCTCGCGCAGGCGATGGAAGATGCCACTCATGATCCAGATATCGGACATGGCCTTACCGGGGCCTTCGGCGGCTTTCCAGTGCCATTGCAGCCAGCGTGCCGAATTGACCAGCGAGCCGCTCTCTTCCGCAAAGCAGGTCACCGGCAGTTGGAACACTTCCGTCTGGATGTCGGAGGATTTTGCAGGGTTCTGCGGTCCGAAGTCCTGCCAGAAGCGGGACGTCTCCGTATCCAGCGGGTCCATCGTGACAAGGAACTTCAGCTTGCTCAGGCCGCGGCGGATCTTGCCGCGATCGGGGAAGGCCTGCAGTGGATTGAAGCCCTGGCAGATGTAGCCGGACATCTCACCGTTGTTCATCATCTCGAAGGCCTTGATGATGTCGTACAGCGGGACGTCGAGCTTGGGCAACCAGTCGTAGCCCCAGTTGTTCTCTTTCGTCGCCGCGTCGCCCCACAGGGCTTTCTGGAGGCTGACGACGAACTTGCCGTAGTTCTGGTAATAGCTGGTCTGCCCCGGGCGCAGCGGCTTGAACAGCTTTGTCTTCATGTACTCGTCGTAGCTGGTTTCCTTGTCCGTCGGCAGGCTGAGGTAGCCGGGCATCTGGTTCGACAGAAGGCCGATGTCGGTCAGGCCCTGGATGTTGGAGTGACCACGCAAGGCATTCATGCCACCGCCGGCCACGCCGATATTGCCCAGCAGCAGCTGGACCATCGCCATGGCGCGGATGTTCTGCGCACCGACCGAATGCTGCGTCCAACCCAGCGCGAACAGGCTGGTCATCGCCTTGTCCGGCGCGGCGGTGGCGGCGATGAGTTCGCATATGTGCAGGAATTTGTCCTGCGGCGTGCCCGTGATCCGCGAGACCATCTCCGGTGTGTAGCGTGACACGTGCTGCTTCAGGAGATTGATGACGCATCGCGGGTCCTGCCAGGTGTCGTCCGTTTTGGCGAAGCCCTGTTCGTCGAACTCGTAGTTCCAGCTCGATTTGTCGTAGGTGTTGGTTTCGCCATTGAAGCCGCTGAAGTGACCGTCTTCGAAGGAAAAGCCGTCCGCAACGATCAGGCTGGCGTTGGTATAAGCGCGCACGTAGGCGTGCTGGATCGTGTCTTTCTCCAGCAGGTAGTGCATCACGCCGCTGAGGAACGCAATGTCGGTACCCGGACGGATCGGGGCGTAGTAGTCGGCTACAGACGCGGTACGTGTGAAGCGCGGATCGACCACGACGAGCTTGGCGCCGTTCTCGATCTTCGCTTCGATCACCCATTTGAAGCCGCACGGGTGTGCTTCGGCGGCGTTGCCACCCATGACGATAACGAGATTGGCGTTCCTGATGTCCTGCCAGGTGTTGGTCATCGCACCGCGACCGAATGATGGGGCCAGACTGGCCACCGTCGGTCCGTGTCAGACGCGCGCCTGGTTGTCGAACACCACCATGCCGAGTGAACGTGCCACCTTCCATGTGAGGTAGGCGGTCTCGCTGGATGAGGCCGAGGCCGCCAGCATGCCGGTGCTGATCCAGCGGTTGACGGTGGTGCCTGCCGCGTTCTGCGTGATGAAGTGCTTGTCGCGGTCCTCCTTCATCAGCCGCGCGATGCGGTCAAGGGCGAAGTCCCAGGACACCTCCTCGAATTCGGTGCCGCCCGGTTTTCGATATCGCGGCGCTTTCAGGCGGGTAGGGGCGTGCACGATGTCGAGCAGCGCGGAGCCCTTCGGACACAGCGTGCCACGGTTCACCGGATGATCCGGATCACCTTCGATGTGGATGATGTTGGAGAGGGCGTTCTTGGCCCGGTCACCCATGCTGTAGATGAGGATGCCGCAGGCGACCGAGCAGTAAGTACACGTGTTACGTGTCTCGGTGGCGTGGGCCAGCTTGAAGGGTCGCACCGCGGCCGCTTGCGCGACGCCCGAGGCGCCGAAGCCGAGCATGCCGAGACTGCCGGCAGCGAGCCCCATCCCGGTGACTTTCAGAAACTCACGGCGAGTGAGTGGCATGACTTGAGCTCCCTCGAAACCTGGCTTGGACAGACCGCCCGGTAAACGGACGGCGACGTGGCTCGGCTTTACTTCGAGGCGGTGTCGGAACACCGGCCTGCTGGTCAAAAACGTAGCACGATCATCGCGCCAAGGTCGATGACATTCTTGCCCTCCAAACACCGCGATCCCTCCTCTGTAGGAGCCGATTCATCGGCGATTCCACAAGAACAATGTTTCATAACATATTGAATAACCATAAAATATAAGGGACACCCCCACAGCCCAATCACCACCCCCGTACTTCTACGGTCGCCACCCCCGTAATTGCTCGGTCGCCGCAACGCGCCCCGCCGCTCGACAATGCCCCTCAATCTGCCCTCTACCCGACCACAGGGGAAAGCTCGCCATGGAAGCCGCCAGCAGCGCGCACACCTGGATCGAGGTCGCTGCGCTCGGTATCGAGTTGCTGGCCACGGCACTGATCATCTGCGCGATCGTCGCCGCTACGGCGATCTACCTCGCGGGACTGCTCCGCCGGGTCGCTAATCCTCCCGCGCATTACAAGCAGTACAAGCAGCGACTGGGGAGGGCCTTGCTGCTTTGCCTGGAGATCCTCGTTGCCGCCGATATCGTGCGCACTATTGCGCTCGACAGCTCGGTGCAGAGCGTGCTCTCGCTCGGCCTTCTGGTCGTCATCCGTACCTTCCTCAGCTGGTCGCTGATCCTCGAAGTGGAGGGACGGTGGCCCTGGCAGCGAGAGGAATCAGAAAAGCGCGTCGACGAGATGGTTGACGATGGTTGAGAAGGGAATGGCGGAGAGCCAGATCGGCACGAACGGAAGCGCCGTGGCGACCACGATCGATAGCAGGCCGGGAATGTCGTAGATGGCCGTCCGCATCGCATAAACATTCGCCGTGATGGCGTAGAGGTCGGTTGTCGCCGAGAAGTCAGGGCGCTCCAGCAGGTCGCTGTCCAGCTTCTGGCCCTCGGCAAACCACCGGGCCTCGAACACTTCGCCACCGCGCGCGGCGAGGTCGCCGTAGCGGTAGACGCCGATGCGCCAGGCCACCAGCAGTGCACGTGTGAAAACCAGTGGCGGGGTGGCAAACAACAGGAGCGTCACCACGGCCGTGACGATCGGCGTCGCCTCGTGGCCGATGGGCGATGCACCCGCGATCACTTTATTGGCCAGCGTGCCGGCAACGACAATACCGATAGGCAGCGCGAGCGTAGACAGGATTCGCGGCGAGTACGCCAGGAACTGCAGGCCGCCGGTCTGGTCGGGGTGGGCCGAGACCAGGTAGAGGCCCATATGCGCCATCCGCCAGAGGAACCGGAACCATACGCCCAATCGCCAGAGCCACGCGAGCACCAGCCCCAGAAGGAGCGGCAGGCTGATGGCGAGGTGCCACCAGCCCGCCATCGAGAAGCCGCCGGCCAGCATGCCGCGTTGCCAGAGCGGTAGCAGCTCGCGCGGAACGACGATGGCCAGGGGAATGGCGAAGGCATAGACGACGATCACGAGAAAGCCGGAGGGCCACACGCCGCTGCTGAGGCGACGGCTGCTGGCGAGCAGCCCCTCGTACTCGTCCCTTCGCGAGGGTGGCACCAGGTTGGTCTCAGCGAAATACGTCGCCATCGATTCCAGACGAGGCAGGACGACGTATTCCGCCACGATGAAAAGGGGAACGGCAAGCAGGAAGCGGGCGTGTACGGCTACGTCACGGATAAACGAAGGCATCGACGTGGCGTTCGCACTGACCAGCGACAGCACCAGCAGCGGCACCCAGCCGAGGGCGATCGCCAGGACGACGCGTCGCGTCGCTTCGCGCCGGTCGTCGACATGGATCAGCCGCAGGCGTCGCAGCATCTCGACGTGCATGGACTCGCTGAAGAGAACTCCCGCGCGCATCACGGCCTCAGTGGCGTTGGCGCCGGCATCAGGTCATGGCGAGAGGCTAGATGCCCTGGGCATAGCGACCTAGCGAAGGCTTACCTAGCCTCGACACAGTAATTGTACGCATGACGCTGCGGTGCCCAGGCACCGAGTATTTGTTACCCGCAGCTCAAGGAGTCACCTCATGTCCAGGCGCTTGTTGGCTGAGTTCCTCGGTACCTTCTGGCTGGTATTCGGTGGTTGCGGCAGCGCGGTACTCGCCGCCGCTTTTCCAGAACTGGGTATCGGTTTTGCAGGCGTCGCGCTCGCGTTCGGCCTGACCGTCGTGACGATGGCTTATGCCGTCGGCTACATCTCGGGCGCTCATTTCAATCCCGCCGTTACAGTGGGTGTCTTCGCGGCCGGCCGTTTTCCGGCGAAGGATGTTGTCCCATATGTCGTCGCCCAGGTCATCGGTGGCATCGCTGCCGGTGGTGTGCTTTACATCATCGCCAGCGGCAAGCCCGGGTTCGATGTCGCGCTCGGTTTCGCCACCAACGGCTACGGCGAGCACTCTCCCGGCGGCTTCTCGCTGGCCGCGGCGGCTGTTGCCGAGTTCGTCCTCACGGCGTTCTTCCTCATCGTCATCCTTGGCGTCACGCATAAGCGCGCTCCGGTCGGCTTTGCGCCGCTGGCCATCGGCCTTGCGCTGACGCTCATCCATCTGGTTTCCATTCCGGTGACCAACACCTCGGTGAATCCGGCGCGAAGCACGGGCGTTGCCGTATTCCAGGGTGGCTGGGCGCTGGGCCAGTTGTGGCTGTTCTGGGTGGTGCCACTGGTGGGTGGCGCCGTCGGTGGCTGGGTCCACAAGGCGCTGCTGGAAACGGGGCCGGAGCCGCTGGAGGACATCGAGGGCGTTCGACCATCGGCCGGGAGATAAGGCGGCCGATCACCGGCGCTTCACGCGGTCTGGATACCCTTTCCCGGCATAAATAAACAGCCCGCGAAAGAAAGGTATCGAATGACCGACCAGGTCTCCGCCCAGGACCCCGGGGCACACAAGGCCCCACCGC
>NZ_JBFUIT010000268.1:0-5428 GCF_056401735.1 Luteibacter sp. P4_D7_3 | reverse complement strand
GGCCAAGGCGCTGGACCTGGGTCCCGACGTCCATGTGATGGAACTGGCCCTGGAGTGGATCCTCACCCGTCGTCTCCCCAGCGCCGGGTCCGTGGCCCGTTTCCCTGCCGTTCGTCGCGATATCGCCGTCGAATTGCCGGAAGAGGTGTCCTGGTCGGCCGTCGAGGCCGCCGTCCGCGAGGCCATTGGCGAGGTCCTCAGGGAGATCCGTCTGTTCGATCGGTACGCCGGGAAGGGGATCGACGAAGGACGAAAGAGTCTCGCTATGGGCTTGATTTTACAGGACGCTTCACGCACCCTTACCGACGAAGATGCCGACGCTCGCGTGGCAGAAGCGGTGGGGGCATTGGAGAAGACATGCAAGGCAAGACTGCGAGGATAAGATGGCGCTGACCAAGGCGGAAATGGCCGAGCGGCTTTTCCTCGACGTGGGCCTCAACAAGCGTGAGGCCAAGGAATTCGTGGACGCGTATTTCGAGGTCGTGCGCGAGGCACTGGAACGAGGTGAGCAGGTCAAGTTGTCCGGCTTCGGCAATTTCGACCTGCGGCAGAAGAATCAGCGGCCCGGTCGCAATCCCAAGACCGGCGAAGAAATTCCCATCTCGGCCCGGCGGGTTGTCACCTTCCGTCCTGGCCAGAAACTCAAGGTAAGAGTCGAGGGTTATGCTGGATCCAGGGAATAACACCGAACTTCCGGCGATCCCGGCGAAGCGCTACTTCACCATTGGTGAAGTCAGTGAGCTTTGCGGCGTCAAGCCGCACGTCCTTCGCTACTGGGAGCAGGAGTTCCCGGCCCTCAAGCCCGTCAAGCGCCGCGGCAATCGCCGCTACTACCAGCGCCACGACGTGCTCATGATTCGCCAGATCCGCTCGTTGCTTTACGACGAGGGCTTCACCATCACGGGCGCCCGCGCTCGCCTGGAAGGCCCGCAGGCTCGTATGGAAGCGAGCATGTCGCACCAGATCGTCCGTCAGGTGCGTCTCGAACTGGAAGAAGTACTGACCCTCCTTCGTCGCTGACCCGCTTCCGCAGGTCACGGCGTTGCTGCTACAATCGTTTGCTCGTCGGGGTGTAGCGCAGCCTGGTAGCGCACTACGCTGGGGGTGTAGTGGTCGCGAGTTCGAATCTCGCCACCCCGACCATTATTCAAAAAAACGGCGTCCCTCGCGGGGCGCCGTTTTTTTTGAACAATGTGGGAGCCGATTCATCGGCGAAAAACCAACGAAGTGATGATGCGAAAGCCCTGTGCGGGAGCCGGCTTCGCCGGCGATAGCGACAAGGTCAGGTAGAGGGTGCCGTCGTCGCCGGGGTCGCAACCGCCGGCCCGGCCGCCGTGAATTCCCGCACCACCGACGCGGTCTTCGACTTCCTCTTGAACTCCGTCGTGACCACCAGCCTCGAATGATCAGCCGCAACCGCATAGTGCTGCACGATGTCCCCGCGCTTGTCGTCGATGTGGATGACTATCACAAGATCGTCGCCGTCCCAGCCCGCCCGCGTGACGTCACCCGCGTTGTCCTTGCCCGTCACCATCGGCACATTGCTCGCACGGCCGTTGGACGAGATCACGAGGTTGCCCGGCCGTATCGCGATGTCCAGTGTGTCGGGAAGCAGCAGGGCGCGACGAAGCATGTCGCCGCTTCCGCTGACGGCGTTGCCGGCGCCACCGCCTGCACCTGCGCCACCACCCGCACCGCCGCCGTGCCGGCCACCACCTCCCATGCCACCGCCACCTCCGTGACCGTGGCCGCCACCCATGCCGCCGCCGTGACCGGACCCGCCGGCCGCAGGCGCGGCGTCGGGGTCCTCGCTGTGGGATACGTCGACCACCCAGTGGCCGTCGAAGGAGTGCGGATGGTCGGGAGAGGCGGCCAACCGGATGCCGTTACTGGCGCAGCCAGCGAGAGCGACGATGCAGGCGATCGTCAGGCCACGCAGGGCAGGGTGGGAACGGTGCATCGATAGGGTCCAGGCTTGGGGTTATGGACTGTCCAACGTGAGCCAGAACGTTACGTTGACCCGGCTCAAGATTTCCCGCGGTCCGCCGAAAGCCATCGTGTCCGCCGGTCACGGCGATCAAAGGGGATGACGATGACGCTGGAAGCTCGCGAGCGCGCAAGCGCTGCCTTGAACGACGCCCGGGCCAAGGCCGCCCGCCTCGCCGATATCGACCCTTTCATGATCGACCTCTCCCTGCGCGAGAACCCCGTGGGTTCGCGCGTCGGCCAGACCCTGGACGAAAAGCTCGCGATCCTGCCTCAGCTACGCACGTTTGGTTTTCGCAATATTTCGTTGGGCACGCTGGATTACGCGATTCCCGACGAACTGGAAGTCGACGATGACTTCATGATCCGCCTGCGTGATACCGGTACGGACATGACCGGTTGCTTCGCCTTCACCGCGATGGGTATCGCGTCGCCCGACGGCACGTTTACGCCCGATCCGTCGCAGCTGAAACTTCGTGACTATCGCGTGCCGAATACGGTGAGCGAGATCTACCTCAGTTCGTTCGGCATGGAAGGCATGTACGACCTTCCCACGCTCAAGCGGAGCCTGCCAGCGAGCGTCCAGTGGCTCAGGGAGAACATCGTCGGCGAAGATGGCGGGGCACCGCGCATCTTTATCAACATCGTCGACGGTTGCGATGCGTTCGCCGAGGCAAGCGACGCGACGTTCGAGATCATGGAACTGCTCGCGGGACTACCGATCGAGGGCGTCACGATGGAGGACGACCGTGGCACGTATATGCCCTTCCAGGTCGGCGCGTACGTCGCCGCCGCGCGCGCGATCCTGCCGCCGTCGATGAAGCTGTTGATGCACATCCACTCTGGCGCGGGCTTCGAGAATGCCTCCATGATCGAGGCCTTGCTCAATGGTGCCGACGGTGCCTGGGGCGGCTTGCCGAAGCGTGCGGCGGTCATCGGCCACGCTTCCCTCGGCGAGTTGCTGGCCAACCTCGTCAGGACGGGCAACAGCAAGGTCACGAACACCTACCGCATGGACGAACTCCTGCCGTTGGCCACGGATCTGCAGGTGCTCGACGAGGCCGGCCCGGTGCCTGACGACCTGCCCATCTTTGGACACAACGCCTATCGGCTGTCGCTGGGTGCGTTCCGCCAGCGCCCCGATCGCTTCATGGACCTGCCGCCGGACCGCATCGGCGGCGAGTATCGGTACCGCATCTGCCCGGTGGTGAGCGACGTGGAAGCGGTGCGTGGCCGGCTTGCCGAGGTGAGTGGCAAACCGCCGGAGGACTATGCGGACGAGGTGATCACCATGATGATTCGTCTGATGCGCCGGGAACTTCGTCGCGGCCTGCGTATCGATTACGACGAGCCGGAGCAGGTCATGGCCCTGTATGCCCGCGCGCTGGCGGCCCTGGCACAGCTCGTGTCCATCTCCTCCGGGGAGCCGGCGTAGTCTCCGGGGCCGTGGGACTAAGTTTTTGCCGTTTCCGCCGGTACACTGTCGGGGCCGTCGGTGGGGGACAAGGCAGGTCATGAGCATCGAAGACATCATCCGCGAAGAAGACGTCGGGGTTTACAAGACCCTGCTCGAATCCACGCGTGCCATTCCCTGGAAAATCGAATGGGCGACGCTGAGCTTCGCCTACATCGGCCCGCAGATCGAAGAGCTGTTGGGCTGGGCGCCGCAATCCTGGGCGACCGTGCAGGACTGGGCCGATCGCATGCATCCGGAAGATCGCGCCTGGGTCTTCGACTTCTGCGTGTCGCAATCGCAGGCTGGCGTCGATCACGAAGCCGACTATCGCGCCCTGACCAAGACGGGTGAATACGTCTGGATTCGCGATGTGGTCCACGTCGTGCGCAATCCGGACGGCTCGCCGAATGCACTCATCGGATTCATGTTCGACATCAGCGAGCGCAAGCGCACCGAAGAGAAGTTGCTCGACATGCAACGCGAACTGGAGGAGTTGTCCTTCAAGGACGGGCTCACTGGCGTCGCCAACCGTCGTCGCTTCGACATGGTCATGGAAATGGCCTGGCGGGACGCGCGGCAGAGCCGCCAGACCTTGTCGCTGGTCGTCCTCGATATCGACTTCTTCAAGCAGTACAACGATCACTACGGCCATCTGGAAGGCGACGAGTGCCTCAAGCGCGTCGCGTCGGCACTGTCGAACATCGTGCGGAACCCGGACGACCTGCTTTGCCGCTTCGGTGGCGAGGAATTCGTGCTCCTGATGCAGAATACCGACGAGGCAACCGCCCTCGCGCTGGCCTGGCGCTGCCTCGACCTGGTGGAAAAGGCCATGATTCCGCATGCGGGTCTGGGCGCAGGCAAGCGGCTTACCCTTAGTGCGGGTGTGCATACCCTGGTGCCCAAGGAAGGCGACGAGATCCTGCCGGCGATTGCCGTGGCAGACCGTCGTCTCTACCTGGCCAAGCAGCGCGGACGCGCCCGCGTCGTCGCCGAAGGCGGCGACTAACCAGGTCGCTCGATGCAGGCGACTACATCGATGACTACCGGCTCGAAAGGAGCCGATTCATCGGCGATGGGTACTTGCGCCACGGTCAGAAATCGCCGCTGAAGCGGCTCCCACATCGAGGGTGAGACGGTGGACCCGGAGATACTGCGCCGCCTGCTACGCGCAAAGGACCGGATGGATGCCGCCTCGAACGAGGCCTGGCCGGTGCACCGTCTCGCGCGCGTAAGTCACGTTTCCGAAGCGCATTTCGCGCGCTCGTTCAAGCAGGCCTTTGGTCTTCCTCCGCACCGCTACCTGCTCACTCGCCGCCTCGAGCGGGCAAAGGCCTTACTGCGGGACACAGCGTTGCCTATCCTCGACATCGCGCTGCAGACAGGCTGGAACAGCCTGGGTACGTTCGGCCGCGTGTTTCACGATGTGAATGGAAAGAGTCCCAGCGCGTGGCGCGCTTTTGAGCAGGCTGCCCGCCATGAACTGGCCGAGGTGCCGCACTGTTTCGTCAGCGCCGCCTACAGGCCCGACATCACGACCGCAGTTTCGGAGAAGCGACGGATCGTGCAGGCTGGTAAAAAAGGGGCTCCCAACAAACCGGAGTTCTCATGAGCCAGGGTATCGGAGTAGTAGGGCTGTACGTTCGCGACCAGGACGAAGCCCTCGAGTTCTATGTCGAAAAGCTCGGATTTCGTGTCCACACCGACGCGCAAAACGGCGACTTCCGCTGGCTGACCGTGCAGCACCCGGAGCAGCCCTCGCTGCAGTTGGGTCTGTTCAAGCCGCAGGCGCCGGTGCTCGACGAGGCGACCGCGCAAACGATGAGCGAGGTGGTGGCGAAAGGCGCCATGCCGCCGCTGGTACTGAACGTCGACGACTGCCGTGGCGCCTACGAGCGTATGCGCGCCCGCGGTGTGGAATTCACACAGGCGCCCGAAGAACGCTACGGCAATGTCGACGCCAACTTCCGTGATCCCTCGGGCAACGGA
>NZ_JBFUIT010000267.1:0-5487 GCF_056401735.1 Luteibacter sp. P4_D7_3 | reverse complement strand
TCTTACGCGTGACCGCTTCATTGTCCCCGGTGATGACCTTCACCTCGACACCGTGATGGTTAAGCGCGGCAATCGCCTTGCCCGCCGTATCCTTCGGCGGATCCAGGAACGCCAGGCAGCCCACCGCGATAAGACCGCTTTCATCTGCCACGCCATACGGGCGCCCTGCCGGCGGCTGATACTTGATCGCCACCACCAGCACACGCAGGCCGTCTTCATTGAGCCGGTGCGTCATCGCCTTGATCGCAGTCCGGTGCTCGTCGGTCATCGGCAGGATGTCGTCGCCGGCCTTGGCCAGCGTACAGATCGATAGCATCTCCTCGACCGCGCCCTTGCACACCAACAGATCTTGAGAGTTGCCGCCGCTCACCACGACCGACATGCGGCGGCGCTGGAAGTCGAACGGAATCTCGTCAACGACGTGGAAATGCACCGCGGTGGCCTCGAGGTCGCGATGCTCCAGAACCGCCTTGTCCATGAGGTTCTTCAGTCCGGTCTGGAAGCGGCTGTTGAGGTAGCCAAACTCCAGGGCTTCGTCCGATTCCTCGCCGTAGAGGTCGATGTGGCGTTCGAGAACGATCTTGTCCAGGGTGAGCGTGCCGGTCTTGTCCGTGCACAACACGTCCATCGCACCGAAGTTCTGGATCGCATTGAGCCGTTTCACCACGACCTTCCGCCGGGACATCGCGATGGCGCCCTTGGCGAGGTTGGCCGTCACGATCAGCGGCAGCATTTCGGGTGTCAGGCCGACCGCCACGGAGAGTGCGAACAGGAACGCCTGCAACCAATCGTGCTTGTCAACGCCATTGATGACGAAGACGATCGGCACCATCACCGCCATGAAGCGAATCAGCAACCAGCTCACGCTCTTGACGCCACGATCGAAGCTCGTTTGCACGCGCTTGCCGACTACGTTGCGCGCCAACGAACCCAGATAGCTGCGCGCCCCCGTGGCCACGACCACGGCTGTCGCCGTGCCGCTGACGACGTTGGTGCCCATGTAGCAGACACTCGGAAGGTCCAGCGGATTGTCCTCCGGGCCCGGCCCCGTCTCGCCGGTGATGTCCCGAGGGGAAGGTGCAGCCTTCTCCACAGGCAATGATTCGCCGGTGAGGATAGCCTGGCTGATGAAGAGGTCCTTCGCGCTCAGCAGGCGTAGGTCGGCGGGCACCATGTCGCCGGCGGCCAGATGCACGATGTCGCCGGCCACCAGCTCCGACACCGGCACATCGATTCGCTCCGCGTGCCCGTCCGCGGCCCGGCGCGTCAGTGTTGCCGTGTTGCGCACCATCGCCTTCAACTTCTCGGCCGCCTTCGAGGAGCGGTATTCCTGGGCAAAACTCAGGAACACGCTGATCGATACCATCGCCGCAATGATCGTCGGACCGGTCAGGTTCGTGCGATCGGTCAGTAGCTGCACCCCCGCCAGCACCAGCAGCACCACGATGAATGGATTCTTGAACGCGTGCAGCAGCTGAAGCGACCCATGCGGTGGCTTCTCATGCGACACCTCGTTCGCGCCGTCGCGATCCAGCCGCTGGGCGATCTGTGCTTCATCGAGGCCAGCGGCGCTGGTGTCCAGCGCGGCGAGCAATGCCTCGTTATGGAGGAACGCTTCCATCGCAACGGACACGCGGACCGGTGCGTAATCGTGAATGAGCTTCATGGCCCATCTCCTTGTAACGGCGCCGCAGGCAGCCGTCAGGAGCGGGCCGGACTTCCCTAGTCGAGGAAGGCGCCGGCCGACCGCAGGCGGTTGCCGCAGACAGTCAGGTTGTTATGCGCCGCCGGTATCCGATGCTCGCGGATGCCGACGTTGCGACTAGGGTAGACGTCCATATGCTTTGGTCTGGGAGGACAGGAGTGCTTTGAATAGAGTTCCATGGCGCGGCGTGACGTGCAACCGCTTCGGCGAAAAGAATCCGTAAATTTTGTCATCGGTGAAGACACGCCGGAATGCCGAGACCGAGTGATAGCCCTTCATTAACGTGAGTCACTTTTTCGCCTTCCCACGATTGAATGCGACGGCGGTTCGTACTAACGCCGTCAGAGCTTTCTCGTCAATCGTATCGCCCTCGAAGAGATCGATCGCGCGCCATACTTTGCCGCCGAAGCCGTTGTTGAACAGTTTGTCCGGATCAGCGAGGGCCGCGCCATGGGCAAAGGTGAGTTTGACTTTTTCCTTGTGCGCGTTACCGACCAGGAGGTTTCCATCAAGAACCCACACGGGGCTTCCCATCCACTTCCATGCCTCGACGATAGCCGGATCCGCCTTGAGGATCGCCTTGCGCAGGCGCGCCAACATCGGACCGCGCCAGTCAGCAAGACCGGCGATGTATTCGTCAATGCGTAAGGAAGGGTTTTCCTGGCTCACCATGTCTCTCCTGTTGGCTCACGACAGTCAAACGGCGCCGAGGAGGAAGCCGACGGAATCCGGGCGAAACGTGTTCGCGAGCACGCGAGAGGCCGCTGGCGACTTTTCGGTCGTACCGACGGGAGCCCTGGGTTTGAGACCCGGCGTACTGACCGTACCTTCGGTACTCAAGGCATGGCTCGATCACGTCGTTCGCGCCCGGCGCACCTTCACCATGACCTCGGCGGGAAAGGTCGGCACGCTGCATGATCGGCCGGTCTACATCGCGGTGGCGTCTGGTGGCCGGTTCTCCGGTGAGCGCGCACGCCAGCCCGACTTCCTGACGCCCTACCTCACGACCATCCTTGCGCTGATCGGCCTGCACGACCTCAGGTTCTTTTCCGTCGAGGGGACGGGCGCAGGCACAGAGGCCGTCGCGGCCACCAGGGACGCGACCGAGACGGCCCTTCAAGCGCATTTCTCGATGTCTGACGTTATTTAGCGTCGCCGATTTTCCGATCGAGGAAACTGCGGATCAACGGCACCATTTCATCGGCACGGTCTTCCAGGGCGAAATGCCCTGTCGGAATCAGATGAAACTCGAGGTCCTTGAGGTCGCGTTTATAGGGATGCGCACCGTCGGCCGGGAAGATGAAGTCGCGCTCACCCCAGACGATCAGGGTGGGCGGCTGGTGCTTGCGGAACAGTTCCTGCACAGCCGGGTATAGCGGAAGGTTGGTGCGATAGTCGTACATGACATCCATCTGCACGTCCGCATTCTTCGGACGATCCAGAAGCGCCTGGTCGTGGATCCAGTTATCCGGCGACACACGGGTCTTGTCGTCGACACCGTCGGTGTACTGGAAGATGGTCGTCTCCAGCGTGACCAGTCCGAGTAGCGCGTCCCTGCTCGTCTTGCTGCCATCGTTCCAGTACGTCTTGATCGGATCCCAGAACGTCTTCAGGCCTTCGTCGTAAGCGTTTCCGTTCTGGATGACGAGAGCCGTCACCCGTTCCGGTGTCTTCAGGAACAACCGCCAGCCGACCGGTGCGCCGTAGTCCATCACATACATCGCGAATGACGTCACGCTGAGCTGTGCGAGCAACTTCTCCACGATATCGCCGAATCCATCGAAGGTGTAGGCGTACGTGGCCGGGTCCGGCATGTCGCTTTGGCCGTAACCGGGGTAATCCGGCGCAATGACGTGGTATCGGTCCGCAAGCAGCGGGATCAGGTTGCGAAACATGTGCGACGAGGTGGGGAACCCGTGGAGCAACAGGACCACCGGGCCGTCCGCCGGGCCCGCCTCACGGTAGAAGATCTTCAGCCCTTCGATGGTCGCGAACCGGTGGTGCACCACGACGGGGGCGGCGTTCGCTACGGGTTTGACTTGCGCGTTCATAGACACGGATCTCCGAGGTGAACATCACGTATCAGCCTACGGACTCTTCCGGGGTCTGGCTTGTTCGCTCGCGTGCTTTTTGACGATTCGCACAGTGCGGCTTGATTGACGACGCCAACCCGACGCACTATGGAAGCCATGTAAGTCCGCCCATTGAGGTGACGGTCATGGCCACGCTGGTCTCCGTGAATGTCGGCTTGCCGAAGGACGTTTCGTGGCAAGGCCAGGTCGTCTACACCAGTGTGTGGAAGGCGCCGGTCACGGGCCGGGTCATGGCGCGCCGGCTCAACATCGACGGCGACGGGCAAGGCGACCTCCAGGGGCATGGCGGGGAACACCGCGCCGTCATGGTCTATCAGGTCGAGTCCTATCGGCACTGGGAGGCGTTTCTCGGCAGACCGCCCATGGCATGGGGTTCGTTTGGCGAGAACCTCACCGTCGATGGCCTGGCCGATAGCGAGGTTTTCATCGGTGACCGCTTTCGCATGGGCGGCGCCCTGCTTGAGGTCACCCAGCCGCGTGTCACCTGTTACCGCGTGGGACTTCGGCTGGAGGAGCCGAGAATGCCTTCGCTACTGGTCTCGCATAAGCGACCCGGATTCTACTGCCGCGTGATTGAAGAGGGATTCATAGGCACCGGCGACGTCATTACGAAAGAGCTCTCGGGCAGCGACGTGAGCGTCGCGGAGATCGACGCCCTGCTCTATCTGACTGACCACCCGCGCGACGCTCTGGAACGCGCCATTCGTGTGCCCGCCCTCAGCAAGGGCTGGCGAGAGTCGCTGGAATCGATGCTTGCCGCTGGCCCCCATGCCCCAGGCAACGCTGGCCTGACCGGATTGCCGAACGCTGAACCGGCCTGGCGTGGCTTCCGCGACGTCACGGTGCAAGCGATCGTTTCGGAAAGTACCTCGGTCAAGTCCTTCGTACTCGAAGCGGCCGAGGGTCCCGCCCTGCCTCCGGCTCGCGGCGGCCAGTTCATCGTGGTCAGATTGACGCGGCCTCCCCCGCAATTGCCGCTCATACGAAGCTATTCGCTTTCCGACGCAAGCACGCCGGGCCGGTATCGTTTCTCAGTGAAACGGGCGGGTGGCGAGGGAAGCCAATACCTGCATGGCCACATCAACGAAGGCGACCGCCTGAGCATCAGTGCACCGCGCGGGAGCTTCGTTCTCGGGCCCGACCACCATGCACTGGTCTTCTGGAGCGCAGGCATCGGCATCACTCCTGTTCTGGCGATGCTCCGCGAGCTGGCCGGCGATCCGACAACCTACGCAAAGAAGATCTATTGGATTCATGGTTCGCGCAGCGGCGAGGAGAACGCATTCGCCACCGAAGTGGACGGCTTGCTTCGACAGCTCGGACCCGCGATACGCCTCATTGCATTCAGTCAGCCTGGCGAAGCGGACGGCATCGGTCGCGAGTATGACGTTCGAGGCCGGATCACCCTGGCGACGCTGGATCGGCTCGCTATCCCACTTGATGCCCATGTCTATCTTTGCGGTCCCATGGCATTCATGGAGGAAGCACGGACCAGCCTTCACGCCGCAGGATTCCCGGATACGAACGTCTCCTCGGAACTCTTCGCCGGCGTCGAAGCGCTCCGTCCCGGGATCGTCCCCACCGCGCCTCGAGCACCCCACCCACCGGACGATGCCTCAACGGAGGGTGCGCTGGTGACCTTCGTTCGAAGCGGCCTCAGCGTGCATTGGAACGGGCGATACACCAGCC
>NZ_JBFUIT010000266.1:0-5595 GCF_056401735.1 Luteibacter sp. P4_D7_3 | reverse complement strand
ATGCAGATCCAGTTCATGGTCCAGGACGGCCAGGCCCAGATCATCAGCGGCGACACGGTACTGCCCGTCGAGCTGACGACGCTGGCCTGACGCGTCAGAGCAGCTCGGACATCGCGGCCGGGCTGAAGGGTTTCATGCCGGCGGCGTCGCCGGTACGAACCTTCGATACCCAGTCCGGATCGTTGAGCAGCGCACGACCGACAGCGACCAGATCGAATTCGTTGCGCTCCAGGCGCGCCACCAGCTGGTCGAGCCCGACCGGTGACGAGCTCTCGCCGGCGAATGCCTTGAGGAAGTCGCCGGAAAGGCCAACGGATCCCACCGCGATCGTCGYGGCGCCGGTCAGCTTCTTTGCCCAACCCGCGAAGTTGAGACCCTCGGGGCCATCGACGTCGGCAAACTCGGGCTCCCAGAACCGCCGCTGCGAGCAATGGAGCACGTCCACGCCGGCAGCGACCAGCGGCGAAAGCCAGGCCTGCATTTCGGCAGGCGTGTGTGCCAGCCGCGCGTGATAGTCCTGCTGCTTCCACTGGCTGACTCGCAGTAGCAACGGCATGTCCGGGCCGATCGCGGCGCGAACCGCTGCCACGACCTCGCTGGCGAAACGTGAACGCTCGGCGAGCGTGGCGCCGCCGTACCGGTCGGTGCGCGCATTCGAACCACTCCAGAAGAATTGGTCGATGAGGTAACCGTGGGCGCCGTGCAGCTCGACCACGTCGAAGCCAAGCGCTTTCGCATGCGCAGCGGCGTTGGCAAACGCCGTGACCGTGTCGGCGATATCTTCGTCGGTCATGGCCTTGCCGTTCGCATCGCCGGGACCGTTCAGGCCGGAGGGACTTTCCGTTGGCGAACCAGGCGCCCAGCCATACCTGCCACGCGTGGCGCCGGTATGCCAGATCTGCGGGCCCATCTTCCCACCGGCCGCATGGACCCCGTCGATGACGCTACGCCAGCCATCGAGCGCTGCATCCCCGTAGAACGAAGGGATGTTCTGTTCATTACGTGAAGCAGGGCGATCGACGACCGTACCCTCGGAAATGATCAGGCCCACGTCGGCTTCCGCGCGTCGGCGGTAGTAGGCCGCGTTGGCTTCGCCGGGCACGCCCTTCGCTGTAAAGAGCCGGGTCATGGGGGCCATGACGATACGGTTCTTGAGCTGGACGCCCTTGATGGTGAACGGCTGGAACAGCGGATCGACGGAAGCTTCGGACATGCTGGCTCACAGGGAGAGGCGATGAGGACAGCGTACTCGGGCGTATGGTGAATTTGAAGCCAATGCCCGTCGCTTGGACGCTCCGACGGAATGCTTACGAGTTTGTCATCCGGGGGCCAGTCTTCGGTAACCCCCGCGGGCGCAGCATGATTCCACGGTCGAATCGCACCGCATTCCGAGAGCACGACGATGATGAACAAGACGACGAAGGGTTTTCTTCTCTCTGCCGGCCTTCTGCTGGGCGCCGCGATCATGAGCGACCCCGCGGCCGCCGCCACGCCAGTGAAGAACATCGTGCTGGTCCATGGCGCGTGGGTAAACGGCAGTGGTTGGAAGCCCGTCTACGAGATCCTCGCCAAAGACGGTTACCACGTCTCCATCGCCGAGCACCCCCTTACCTCGTTCAACGACGACGTGACCGCCGTAAAGCGCATCGTCGACTTGCAGGAAGGCCCGACCATCCTCGTCGGCCATAGCTACGGTGGCGCGATCGTGACCGACGTCGGCAACGATCCCAAGGTCGTTGGGCTGGTTTACATCGCTGCGCACGCGCTGGACCAGGGCGAGACCGAAGTCGCCAACGGCAAGCTTTACCCGAACAAGACCAAGGCGGTGAAGAAGACGGCCGACGGGTTCACCTATCTCGATCCGGCGTTCTATCCCGCCGACTTCGCCGCCGACCTGCCCAAGCCCCAGGCGGAATTCGAGGCCCAGGCGCAGGAGCTCACGGCGGCCGAAGTGTTCACGGTGCCCGCCGGCCAGCCGGCCTGGAAGACCAAGCCCACCTGGTATGCGGTGGCCACGGCCGATCGCATCATCAATCCGGACCTGGAGCGGATGTACGCCAAGCGCGCACACGCCCACACTATCGAGGTCCAGGGTGCGAGCCACTCCGTGTACGAATCGCACCCGAAGGAAGTCGCCGCGTTGATCGAGGACGCAGCACGTAACGCCATTCCGTAAGCGATCGAACGTCTCCGGAGAGAACCATGACGGTCTGGGATAGCGCAAGAATCGCACGAGCATCGAGGCTGCAGGCCGGTGCCAGATATGCCAAGGGCAAGCACGTTGCAAGGAAGGACGCGACAGCTCTGCTGGAAGCAGTCATCCAGCCGGGTGACCGCGTCTGCATCGAAGGCGACAACCAGAAGCAGGCCGATCTGCTGGCGGCGGCACTTGCCGCCGCGGACAGCGGCAAGCTGCACGACCTGCATATGGTCCAGTCAGGTGTCGTGCTGCCGGAACACCTGGATATCTTCGAACGTGGGATTGCCAGACGGCTGGACTACGCGTTCTCGGGTCCACAGTCGCAGCGCATCGCCAGGCTGCTGTTCGGCGGCAAGATCGAGCTGGGCGCGGTGCATACCTACCTCGAGCTGTTCGCCCGCTACTTTATCGACCTGACACCGCAGGTGGCGTTGATCGCTGCGGTGAGCGCGGATCGCGAAGGCAACCTGTATACCGGGCCGAATACCGAAGATACGCCGGCCATTGTCGAGGCGGCCGCGTTCAAGGACGGCATTGTCATCGCCCAGGTGAACGAGGTGGTCGATAAACTGCCTCGCATCGATATTCCCAGTGACTGGGTGAACTACGTCATCGAAAGCGACAAGCCGTTCTACGTCGAACCGCTCTTCACGCGGGATCCTGCCGCCATTACGGAGACGCAGATCCTTACCGCCATGCTGGCGATCAAGGGCATCTATGCGCCGTACGGCGTACAACGCCTGAATCACGGCATCGGGTTCAACACGGCAGCCATCGAACTCTTGCTGCCGACCTATGGCGAGCGCCTTGGTCTCAAGGGCAAGGTGGCAAGCCATTGGGCGCTCAATCCCCATCCCACGTTGATTCCTGCCATCGAATCGGGCTGKGTCAAGCAGATCCACAGCTTTGGCTCCGAAGTGGGTATGGACGACTACATTCGTGCCCGTTCGGACGTCTATTTCACGGGCCCCGATGGATCGCTGCGGTCCAATCGCGCGTTCTCACAGGTGGCCGGCCTCTATGCCTGCGACATGTTCATCGGCTCGACCCTGCAGATCGACCTCCAGGGAAATTCGTCCACCGTGACGACCGACCGGGTGGCCGGCTTCGGCGGCGCCCCGAACATGGGCAGCGATGCCCGCGGACGTCGTCACCCGAGTGAGCCCTGGCTGCGCGCCGGCAAGGAAGCCGATCCGGACAGCCCGGCCCTGATGCGCCGCGGTCGCAAGCTGGTCGTGCAGATCGGCGAGACCTTCGGCGACAAGAACGTTCCCCTGTTCGTGGAGCATCTCGACGCCATCGAACTCGCCCGCAAGCTCGACCTGGATCTCGCGCCGGTGATGGTCTACGGCGACGACGTGACCCACATCGTGACCGAGGAGGGCATCGCCAACCTGCTGCTCTGCCGCGACAACGACGAGCGCGAGCAAGCCATTCGTGGCGTCGCCGGGTACACGGCCATCGGTCGGGGCAGGGACGCGAAGATGGTGCAACGTCTACGCGAGCGCGGTGTCATTCGTCGCCCTGAAGACCTTGGCATCGATCCACTGGATGCCGATCGCCGGATGCTGGCCGCCAGCTCCATCAAAGATCTCGTGCGCTGGTCCGGTGGCCTGTACGCGCCGCCGTCCCGGTTCAGAAACTGGTAAGGAGAAAGTCGTGGAAAAGCTTACGTATCGGCACGTTACCGCGCTTCGTGCGAAAGGCACACGTGATCAGGCAATCGTTGGCGTCGTGGCATCCGGGAACCTGGAAGTCCTGGTCGAGCGCAGCCTCCCCGATGGCGAATGCGAGGTAGACATTCGCACTCCCGTCGAGGGCTTCGGCGATGTCTGGAGCGCCGTGGTCGTGGATTTCGTCGGCCGCAGTTCGCCGGGTGGCCTGAAGCTCTCGATCAACGATGGCGGCGCACGTCCCGACATGGTTGCCTTGCGCCTCGCCCAGGCCGTGCGTGCCATCGAGGGAGAGCGCTCATGAGCAGCCCCAGCTGGTTCGAGGCGAGTGCCCGCCAGCGCGTCAAGGAGATGCTCGACCAGGACAGCTTCGTCGAATTCATCGGCCCGGAGCAGCGCGAGACGAGTCCGCACCTGTCGCTGTTCGACCTGCCCGAGCAGTTCGACGACGGCATGATCGTCGGGCGCGGTCTGCTCGATGGGAAGCCGGTGTTTATCGCCGCACAGGAAGGTCGCTTCATGGGGGGCGCGTTCGGTGAGGTACATGGTGCCAAGTTGACGGGGCTGCTTCGCGCAGCTCGCGACATCGGCTCCATCCCTGTCGTGATCCTGTTCGATACCGGCGGAGTGCGACTCCAGGAAGCCAATGCCGGTGAGCTGGCTATCGCCGAGATCATGCGCGCCGTGGTGGAAGCGCGTCTTGCCGGCGTGCCGGTGGTCGGCCTGGTCGGTGGGCGTGCTGGCTGCTACGGCGGCGGTGGTCTCACCGCGGGCAGCTGCTCCGCGCTCGCCGTCTCCGAGCAGGGGCGTATCAGCGTGTCGGGACCCGAGGTCATCGAGACCAACCGTGGCGTCGAGGAATTCGACTCGAAGGACCGCGCGCTGGTCTGGCGCACCATGGGTGGTAAGCAGCGTTACCTGATCGGTGGCGCCGACGTCTTCGCCGACGACACCGTGGCCAGCTTTCGCGACGCGGCACGCTATGTCATCGAACATGCCGCTGCGCTGGACCTGGACACACTGCAGGCCGAGCAAGTGCGTCTCGAGCAGCGCATCGAGCGCTTCGGCGCCTGTGCGGATGCGATCGACATCTGGCGGTCCATGGGCGCAACGGATCCGCAATCCCTTCCGGGAATGGCTTTCGAAGACTTTGTGGCCCTTGCCGACGGGCTGAAGGAGACACGTCATGTTGCTCGCTGAGATCCTCGCCTCGCTGTTTCCCGGCGGGCATGAGGTGATTGTCCAAGGCGGTCTTGCCTCCGGCCGGGGGACGCTACCCTCGGGTAGCCAACTGGCCGTGATCGGCGTGGACGGGCGCTTGCCGGTCGGCATCGACGAAGCGGCACGACTCGCGCGTCACGTGCTGGACGTGACCACGAGCGGGAGCAACGATCCGATCCTGGTTCTCGTCGACAGCGACAGCCAGCGCATGAGCAAGCGCGACGAGATGCTCGGCCTCAGCGAGTACCTGGCGCACCTGGCGAAGTGTCTCATCCACGCGGATGCGCACGGCCATCCGACGATCGGTTTGCTCTACGGTCACACCGCGGCGGGCGMCTTCATTGCAACAGCCCTGGCAACCCGCGTGCTGCTGGCGCTGCCGGGTGCCGAACCGGCCGTCATGGACCTGCCTTCGATGTCGCGCGTGAACAAGCTGCCGATCGAGGTCCTGCAGGAGAAGGCGAAATAGACACCGGACTTCGCACCGGGGCTGGATAACCT
>NZ_JBFUIT010000265.1:0-5626 GCF_056401735.1 Luteibacter sp. P4_D7_3 | reverse complement strand
GCACCAAGGCCTCCGCACGCAAGGCTCCGGCCCGCAAGACGGCCGCCAGCAAGGTCGTCGCGAAGAAGGCGGCTCCCAAGACAGCCGCGCGCAAGGTTGTCGCCACAAAGGCGCCGGCACGCAAGAATACCGCTCCGGCGAAGAAGGTCGCCGCGACGCCGGTCTCGAAGTCCGCTCCGACCAAGCGCAGTGCAAGCGCGCACACGATCGAACAGAAGCCGGTATCGCGTGTCCCCGCGACCAACACGCCGCGTAAGCCGCCGCTGACTGTCGCGCCGGCAACCGCCTCTGCGCCAGCGGCAGCCAAGCCGGTCGTCGCCAAGGCGAAACCCGCGCCGAAGCCCCGCCCGAAGCCGGCGACGCCCGCAGCGACGACTACCGACGAGCCGGTTCAACACATCAGCCAGGAAGAGGCCGTCGCGCACATCCAGGCACTGCTTGAAGCCAAGCGCGAGCGCGATCGTCAGCCGCCCTCGTGGCCGACGGGAGAGAACAGCAATGGTGTGCCGGCCACGCAACCGGGTGGCGAGCAGAATCCGCCGTCACCTTCGCCGGCATCGCCGGAAGCCAACTACGCCAATGAGGCGCATCAGCGCGGCGATCAGCAGAAGAGCAAGCCCTGATCGACGAAGGCTTCGGTCTGCGTATGCTGAATGAAGGGAAAGGGTCGCTTTCGCGACCCTTTCCTTTTTAGCGGGCGTTCAATCGCGGGGGCGCAGTGTCGAAGTCGTCCATCGCCGTCATCTCATCAGAGAAAACCCCATGCGTCGTGCGCATTCCCTGCTTCTCGTTCTCGCGGCTACCCTGCCGCTGGCGGGTTGTTACTACGACCCCGGCTACGTTCGCAGCCGCTCCGGGGGCGATGCGTATTACGGCACGGAAACGACGACGGTCGTCCAGCCGGTCGGTGCTTACTACGCCCCGGGTTACGGCTACTACGGCCCGGGTTATTACGGCGGTGGGTACTCGACGATTGCCGTGGGTTCCGCCTGGTATGGTGGTGGTTACGACCGTCGCTATTACCGCGACCGTGACGGGCACGATCATCCGCGGCCGCCACCTCCGGGTGGCTGGCACGGTCGTCCCGGCGACGGTGATCATCGACCGCCGGGTGGCTGGCAGGGCGGCGGTCGTCCGCCACCTCCGGGTGGGCAAGGGGGCAATCATCAGCCCCCGCCGGGTGGTTGGCACGGTGGTGGGCAACCCGGTAACCGTCCGCCGTCCTCGTCGGGCTCGCACTCGCCGCCGCGCAACAACGTCAATCGGGGCGCCAGTAATCGCGATGAGCGTTGACGGCGCGGTGATGACCCACAGGGTTGGACGGGCCAGGGAACCGCCCATCACGCCTAGGCTGGACCGCCGCATGCAACGGCGTCTGTCGTGGTGTCTCGCGTTCCTCCGTTATCGCTGGTTTCGCTGGCCGTCGCCGCGCTGCTCGGCTGTACGGCCGTGCAATCGCGAGCGTGGCTGCCCGCGTGGCCCTGGTCGATGCTGGCCACTGTCGTCGCCTTGGCCTATGCCGTTGCCTTGCCATGGAGGGCCGCGCGACACCTCGCCGTAGTCATGCTGTTCGCCGCATGGGCTGCCCTCCAGGGCGCGCGCGGCATGGGTGCGAGACTGCCGGCGGACGACGAGGGGAAGGATGTTGTCGTCACGGGGCGCGTTGTCGATCTTCCGCGAGCGCGTGGCGGCGATGCGTCGTTCCTGTTCGTGCCGGACACCGTAGGCGGTGGGCCACCCGCAACACGAGGCACGTACCGCCTCAGCTGGTATCGCACGCAGGTGTCGCCTGGGCCATGTGAGCGCTGGCGGCTCACCGTTCGCCTGCGCCGTCCCCGCGGCAACATCAATCCGGGCGGCGGTGACGCGGAACGCACGGCCCTTCAGCGCGGCATCGTCGCCTCGGGCTATGTGCGCGCTGCTCCCGACAACGCGCGCATCGGGGTGGGCGTGTGCGTGGACGCATGGCGCGGTGGCATTGCGCGAGCGCTGGACAGCCATCTGGGCACGGAGGACGCCCGTATCCTCAAGGCGCTCGCCGTCGGCGACACGCGCGGCCTCGACGCGGCGGACTGGGACATCGCCCGCGCCACGGGTGTGTCGCACCTGATCGCCATCTCGGGATTTCATGTCGGCGTAGCCGCCGGGGGCGGTGTGCTCGCCACGCGGCTGCTCTACGCGTGGTGGCCGATGCTCGCGCTGTTGTGGCCGAGGCAGATGACGCAGGCGATGGTCGGCCTGCTGGTGGCGGGCGGCTACGGGATGCTCGCCGGGCTGGGGCTACCGACCGTGCGCACTTTGCTGATGATCGGCGTCGTGGTGCTGGCGGGGATGGCACGTCGCCGCGCGGGCGGATTGTCGCTGCTCGCCTTCGCGATGCTCGCCGTGCTGACGTTCGATCCGCTCTCCGTGCTCTCGGCGGGGTTCTGGTTGTCGTTCGCAGGGGTGGGGTTTCTGGTGTGTTGCGTGGCTCCGCGGTCGCGGGGCTTTCTCGGCTGGCTCGGCGAACTTCTGAGAGCGCAGGCGGCGATGAGCATCGCGCTGCTGCCACTGTCCCTGTGCCTGTTCGGCAGCACGTCGCTGATGGGCTTCATCGCCAACCTGGTCGCGGCACCGTTGGTGAGCTTCGTCGTGGTGCCGCTCACGCTGGTGGGCTGCGTCCTCCTGGCCGTGCCGTCTCTCGCGGTTCCYTTACTCGTAGCGGCGGCGTGGTTGCTCAAGCAGCTGTGGCGAATGCTGGCCGCACTGGCCGATGTTCCGGGCGCCCAACTGAGCGTGGCCGAAAGCGGCATCCTGCCGGTTGTTCTGGCGACGGTGGGAGCGCTGTGGCTGTTCATGCCGCGTGGCGTGCCGCTGCGTGGCTACGGCGCCTTATTGTTCCTGCCGTTGCTGCTGCCTCCACGCGATATGCCCAGGTCCGGCGCCTTTCGCGCTTGGGTGCTCGATGTAGGGCAGGGACTGGCAGTGGTCGTCCACACGCGACACCACACACTCGTCTACGACACCGGCCCTGCCTACGGCGGCGGTCGTGACGCCGGCGCCGGCATCGTGCTGCCGTCGATCACGGCTCTGGGCCTGGGCGGGGTGGATACCCTCGTCGTCAGCCACGGGGACGTAGACCACGCCGGTGGCGCGGCGGCCATCGTCGGTCGCTACCCGAAGGCGCGACGGCTCTCCGGCGAACCGGGCAGGCTGGAGTTTCCGGCAGAGCCATGCACGTCGGAGGCGGACTGGTCGTGGGATGGCGTCGGCTTCCACTTTCTCGACGTGCCGCGCGAGGGTCCAGGCAAGACAGCCAGTAACGACCGCTCGTGCGTCCTCTCGATCGAAGGAGAAGGAGGGCGCTTCCTGCTCACAGGCGACATCAGTGCCAAGGCCGAGCGTCGTATGGATCGCGATGCGTTGTGGTCTGAACTGCCGACGGTGACAACGGTAGCGCATCACGGCAGCAAGCATTCGTCCGATGTGCTTTGGCTTCGGGCTGTGCAGCCTGAGCTGGCTATCGTGTCGTCGGGGTGGCGCAATCGGTTTGGCCATCCGCATGCTTCGGTGCTGGCGCGGCATGAGGATGCGGGGGCTGACGTGCTCAACACCGCCATCAGTGGCGCGATCGTGGTCGATATGCCGCGTGATGCCACGCCTCGGGTAGTGCGGGAGTGGCGTCGACCGGCGAGCCGTTACTGGCGGGAGTAAGGAGGGCCGTCCACCGCCCGAACACCCTTTCGTGCTGCACCGCCGTTTGACATTCCCAATTTAGAACGATTTAAATGCGGGTTCCGCTAGACAAGGGGATGAGCGTGACGGTATCGAAGCACGGTTGGGGCAGGGCGGCATTCGCTCTGGTGACGGCGTCTCTTGTGGTACCGGTGGGAGCCCTTGCGGCGACCCAGCGCTTTGACAGCTCCTTCGAGACCGCGCAGCCCGCGCCGCTGGCGGCCAAGGGTGCGCTCGACGTTCGCGTCGTCGGGGGGCCACCCCCGGAGGCAGTGCTTACCGCGAAGGCCAATGTCGGCTTCACCGGCACGCACTCGCTGCGTTACACGGGTACGGGCAATGGCTCGCCGGCGACGACGAAGCTGTTCGACACCGATGTGCGCATCGGCGACGACACGGTGTTGTCCTGGCTGGTCTTCCCTCGCTCCAACAAGGACGACCTCGTCAATCCGGCCAACTACCTGGCCGTGGACCTCGTGTTCGACGACGGCACGCGCCTCTCCACCAGCGCCGCGCGCGACCAGCATCGCGTGCCCGCCACCGCGAAGGGGCAGGGCGAAGGTCGTGTGCTTTATCCCGACCAGTGGAACTACGTGAGCGTGGATCTGGGCGCCGTGGCCAAGGGCCGTCGTGTCCGTTCGATCGAACTTACCGCGGACGCACCTGCTGGCGAGGCCTTCGAGGGCTACCTCGACGACGTGCGCATCGGCGAAGTCAAAGTCATCAACAGCACGCACCCGACCGACTACGTCGACACGCGCCGTGGCTCCAACGCCAACGAAAACTACTCGCGCGGCAACAACTTCCCCGCCGTGGCCATGCCGCATGGCTTCAACTTCTGGACGCCGACGACCAACGCCGGGTCCAACTGGATCTACCAGTACCAGGCCCGCAATGGCGAGGACAATCGCCCGCGCATCGAGGCCTTCGCCCTCTCGCACGAGCCCAGCCCGTGGATGGGCGAGCGCCAGACCTTCCAGGTCATGCCGGCGCAGGCGGCTTCCGGTGCACCGGCGCTGAAACGCGAGACGCGTGCGCTGTCGTTCGGCCACGACGCCGAACTGGCGCATCCGGATTACTACCGCGTGCACTTCGATGACGGCATCACCACCGAGATCACGCCGACCGATCACGCGGCGATGTTCCGCTTCACCTTTGCCGACAAGCGCTCGCAGCTGGTCTTCGACAACCTCAATGAGAAGGCGGCGGTCACGCTCGATCCGGGCCAGCGCAGCATCCAGGGCTGGTCGGACGTCAAGAGCAGTCTTTCCACCGGCGCCACTCGCCTGTTCTTCTACGCGGTGTTCGATAAACCCGTAGCCGAGAGCGGCCGCCTCACCGGCGAGAAGCGCGACGCTGCCTCCGCCTGGTTCGGCTTCGACACGTCGAAGAAGGGCGATCGCGTCGTTTCCATGCGGATCGCCACCTCGCTGATCGGCGTTGACCAGGCGAAGGCCAATCTCGCCCAGGAAATCGCGCCGGACGACACCTTCGACAGCGTGCACGAGCGCGCACGCAAGGCCTGGGACGATCGCCTGGACACGGTCAAGGTGGAAGGCGCCTCGCCCGACGAGAAAACCATCCTCTACTCGAGCCTGTACCGCCTGTTCCTGTACCCGAACCACGCCTACGAGAACACCGGCAGCAAGGACGCGCCCGTGTGGCGCTACGCCAGCCCGTTCTCCGCGCCGGCAGGTTCGAACACGGATACCGCGACGGGTGCGCGTATCGTCGAGGGCCAGCCGTTCGTCAATAACGGCTTCTGGGACACCTATCGCACGGCGTGGCCGGCCTACGTGCTGCTCACCCCGAACGAAGCGGGCAAGATGATCGATGGCTTCGTGCAGCAATATCGCGACTCGGGCTGGATCGCGCGCTGGTCGTCGCCGGGCTATGCCGACCTGATGGTGGG
>NZ_JBFUIT010000264.1:0-5640 GCF_056401735.1 Luteibacter sp. P4_D7_3 | reverse complement strand
GCTGGATCTCGCCGCCGGCACCTTCGCGCGTGTTACGCAGGTATTCGAAGATATTGCCCGGCAGCACGTAACGACCCACCACGGCGAGCGTGGACGGCGCGTCGGCCGGCTTGGGCTTCTCGACCATGTGCTTGATCACGGTGGAGCGGTCGTCGACCTGCTCGGTAGCGTCGACGATGCCGTACTTGTCGGTGTCCTTCTCCGGCACTTCTTCCACCGCGATGACGCCAGCGTCGTACTTGTCCGCCACTTCGGCCATCTGGCGCAGTGCACCCTTGCCCTTGTTCCAGATCAGATCGTCCGGAAGCATGACGCCGAAGCGCTCGTCGCCAATCACCGGCGCAGCGCGCAGAACGGCGTCGCCGAGGCCGAGGGCCTCCGGCTGGGTGACGAAGACGCAACGCACGTGGCGCGGAAGGATGCCACGCAGGATCGAAAGCAGCTCTTCCTTGTTCTTTTCCGCCAGCTTCTCTTCCAGCTCGTAGGCCTTGTCGAAGTAATCGGCGATGGCGTGCTTGTAGCGGTTGGTGACGAACACCAGCGTGTCGGCACCCGCGTCGACGGCTTCGTCCACGGCGTACTGGATGAGCGGACGGTCGAGCACGGGCAGCATTTCCTTCGCTACCACCTTGGTCGCCGGGAGAAAGCGCGTACCGAGGCCAGCAACAGGAAATACGACCTYGCGCAGGGGTTGGGTCATGATGCGATGTCTCCGTTTTCGTTTCGGCGAAGCGGCACGACGTTGTCGGCCTGCGCGTCGCTCCAGCGGAACGAAGGCAGCAGTTGCGACACGCAGCGACGCAGGGTCTCTTCATCGAACGTGGCCGCGGCCTCTTCGGCGCGAGCCAGCTGGGTCTGCAGCATCTCCCACGATACCTGGCGATGCTGCGCCTGGAAGATCTTGGCGTGGGTGGTGCTCGTGTAATTTTCCAACGGGTGGAACAGTTCCTCGAACAGCTTCTCGCCCGAGCGCAGGCCGGTATAGACGATCTGGATGTCGGAACCCGGACGCTTGCCGGCAAGACGGATCATCTGCTCGGCGAGGTCGCGGATCTTGACCGGATCGCCCATGTCGAGCGCAAAGATCTCGCCCCCCTTGCCCAGGCTCGCTGCCTGCAGAATCAACTGGCAGGCTTCGGGAATGGTCATGAAGTAACGCGAAATCTCCGGATGGGTGATTGTCAGTGGACCGCCCTGGCGAATCTGCCGGCGGAACAGCGGGACCACCGAACCGGCGGAGTCGAGCACATTACCGAAACGAACGGTGATGAAACGTGTAGGCGTGTGGGCGGCAAGGTTCTGGCACCAGATTTCCGCCATGCGCTTGCAGGCACCCATGACCGAGGTCGGATTCACGGCCTTGTCGGTGGAAATCAGCACGAAGGATTCGACGCCGCAGCGCACGGCTGCATTGGCGACCACGCGCGTGCCCATGACGTTGTTGCGGAACGCTTCGCGCAACTGACCCTGGAGCATCGGCACGTGCTTGTACGCGGACGCATGGAAAACGATCTGCGGCTGCGTTTCTTCGAACAGGCGGTTGATCGCGACCGTTTCGCGCGCATCCGCGAGTACGCCGTTGAAGATCAGCTCGGGATAGGCCGAGGTCAGCTCCTGACCGATACGGTACAGGTTGTACTCGGACATCTCGACGACGGTCAGCGAACTGGCGCCCAGACGCGCGACCTGGCGGCAAAGCTCCGAACCGATCGAACCGCCGCCACCGGTGACGAGCACGCGGCGACCGCTGATGTTCTCGCGGATTGCTGTCCAGTCGAGTTCCACGGCGTCGCGGCCGAGGAGATCCTCAATAGCCACTTCCTTGATCTCGTTGAACTGGGCGCGCCCGGCAACGACATCTTCCAGGCGCGGCACGGTGCGGAACGGCAGGCCCGTGCTCTCGCAGAAGGCCACGATACGACGCATCTGCGCCGTGGTAGCACCGGGCACGGCGATAAGGAGCATCTGCACGGCCACGGCCTTGGACAGCTCGGCGAGCTGGTCCACCGTACCGAGCACAGGGATGCCACCGATCTGCGCACCACGCAGGGCCATGTTGTCGTCCACGAAACCGATGACGCTGTAGCGGCTGTCGCGACGGAGGTCGCGCGAAAGCGCTTCACCGGCGCGATCCGCGCCGACGATCAGTACCCGTTTGGTAGGCGCCGACTGGAACAGGTCGATGCGGCTGTCTTTCCAGAAGCGGTAGCTCAGGCGAGGCAGGCCGAGCAGCACCACCAACACCACCGGGTAGACCAGCAGCACCGATCGCGGGACGCCGTCCAGACGCGCGTACATGACCATGGCCAGGCCGATGATCAACGCGCCGATAACCGTCGCGCGAATGATGTTCCAGAGATCCGGAAGACTGGCGAAGCGCCAAACGCCCTTGTAGAGGCCGGTCCAGTTGAACACGGCGCCCTGGACCAACAGGACGATCGGGAATTCCATCGGCAGGTAGGTTACCGGCGCGAGGTCCGGCATGAGCGCATAGCGGAGCGTCTTGGCTATCCACCACGCGAGAGCCGCCATGGCGAGGTCGTGCGCGACGACCGCCGTACGTGGATGGATGATGCCTATGAACTTACGCAGAAACATGTCGCTCCCTTCGACGCAAGCAATGATGCTTGCCAGTACGCCAGACTGCTGCCCCTAGCAGGTAGGTTGCCCCGAAACACACGGGCGCAGCCGCCGGCCAGCGGAACGCGATCCATGCGACAGGAACGCAGACGAGCACGTTCCATGCGAAGTAGCCCAGGGCTACCCTTCGGTGCGTTGCACCCCGCCTCACGAGCCATTGGTACAGATGCTCGCGATGCGGAGTGTACCAGCGCGCACCGCGCAGCATTCGCACGAGCAACGTCAAGGTCGCGTCGACGACGAAGGCTGACGAGAAAATCAGTGCTGGCCACAGCAAGTTCGTACGATAGGCCCACGCCATCGCCGAAAGTGCGAATACGATCAGGCCAAGGGTGGCACTCCCGACGTCACCCATGAAAATCCGGGCCGGCGAGCGATTGAACCACCAGAAGCCGGAGGCTGCCGCGGCGAGCGCCAGCCCTGCACCGGCGAGGGCCTGGCTACCTGCAGACCACGCCAGGGCGGCGTAGCCGGCACCGAAGAACATGGCTTGTTGTGCCGCCAGGCCGTCGATCCCATCCATGAAATTGTGCAGGTTGATGCACCAGACCCCGGCGACCAGCAGCGGGATCGCCCATAGCAGGCTCGAGGTGCCCGAGGCCACCGCGACGCATAGCAGGAGCGTCGCGGCGAGCTGGATCACCAGCCGGGGCCGGATCGGCAGCGAGCCGTGGTCGTCCAGCCAGCCGATGGCAGCCACCGCCATGACTGCGAGACTGAAGGCAGCCGTCGTCGCAGCTCCTGGTGAGACTGGAAGAAGCAGCAGCGCAGAAGGCATACCCACCAGCGCACCCAGCACGATACCGATGCCACCGCCGCGAGGCGTCGGCATGCTGTGCGAACGACGTCGCCCCGGAGCGTCCAGCATCCCCCGTCGCTCCGCGTAAGCAATGGCCATGCGCACGCTGGCAACGGAAACAATGAAAGACAGTACGGCGCCGCCGACGATCAGGAACGAGGGACTCGCGAGCTCGGGCGTCATTCGTTGGCGACGCCATGGATTGGCCGCACGGTGCCCCAGTTCTTGCAGCTTGGGCACTGCCAGTGATGGGCCTTGGCACCGAAGCCGCAGCGRCTGCAGCGATACATGGCCTGCCCTTCGAGCAGCTTGCGGGTCAGGTCGCGCAGGATCAGGTAATTCTCGCGGGYCTCACCCGACACCTTGTCCATCGTGGCGTCGATCAGCGCCATCAGTCCGCGCACCGACGGGCGCTTACGCAGCTGACCGGTGAGGAAGTCGATAGCCGTCCGCTCGCCGTCCCTACCCTCGTAGAGCCGGGTCAGTGCCAGCACGGGGGAGATGCCGTGATAGCGCTCCATGATCTCGCGCAGGAAGGTCTCGGCGCGGTCCATCTGCTGGGAACGCGCGTAGCAGTTCAAAAGCGGGGGGAGGATTTCCGGCACGAAGGCGATGTCGGCAGCAATAGCCGATTCGTACGACTCGATCGCCGCCATCATGTCGTCGTCTTCGAACGAGAGGCGCCCCGCGATCATGTGCGCGCGCACGCATTCCTGCTGACAGGCAAACGCCTCGCGCATGTAATCGCGCGCCTCGGTGCGTGCGCCGTGCTGTCGCGACTGCTCGGCCAGCTCGCAATAGAACTGCGCGATCATCGCGGACTCGTCCTCGCTGGTCATGGCTTCGAGGCGTCGTGCGTGATCGATGGCCTTATGCCATTCGCGCTCGTGCTGGTAGATCGAAATCAGGTGACGCAGGGCAGAAGGCGCCAGTGCATCCATGGCCACGAGGTCGGAAAAGAGCGTCTCCGCGCGATCCAGCAGACCGGCGCGCATGTAGTCTTCGCCCAACTCGAGCAAGGCGACCGTCTTCATTTCGTCGGACAGGCCCTGGCGCGAGACCAGGTGCTGGTGCAGGCGAATGGCGCGGTCCACTTCGCCTCGCTTGCGAAAGAGGTTACCCAGCGCGAGGTGGGTCTCGACGGTATCGCGGTTGTACTCAGCCAGACGCAGGAACACCTCCAGCGCCTTGTCCTGCTCCTCGTTGAGAAGGTAGTTCAGGCCACGGAAGTAGTCGGATGAGAGTGCGTTGACCTGTTCGCCCGAACGCCGCGCGTGCGTACGGCGAGCCAACCACCAACCGCAGGCAAAGGCCAGCGGGGGAACGAGCGCCAGCAACCAGATCGGATTCATGCGGTCGTCGCGTTGGCTACCTTGCGATCGCTGCGCTCGCCACGGCGCTTGCGCCGTTGTGCGAAGGAGGTGCCGAGCCAGGCGGTGATGCCGCCGAGGACCCAACCCACCAGGACCGCCGCGAGCATCGCTCCACCCTTGGGCAGGGACAATCGGGCAAAGCCGAGGTCGAACGGCACGAGATCGGCATTCAGCGCGCCGAAGACGATACCGGCGGCGACGAACAACAGAAGAAAGAGGATGGTAATGAGGCGCATAGCCGCGACTGTACCCGAATCCTGAACACGATGGTGCGCCGCGGTTGGCGATCTGTACAGGTTCGCCGACCCCCTTGGGATGTGCTCTATGTGGGAGCCGATTCATCGGCGATAGGTGCTCGCCGCGCGACTGAAGGTTGCGTCGAGCGTGCCCGCTGCCGCGGGATCGCCGATGAATCGGCTCCCACAATTAAAAAAAGCCCGGCGTAAGCCGGGCTCGTCAGCAAAAAAACGCCGCGTCAAAGCGCGGCGTCTTCCTCGGCCAGGTTTACGCGTTCGCGTAGTTCCTTGCCAGGTTTGAAATGCGGTACGTGCTTGCCCGGAAGGGCAACCGCCTCACCGGTCTTGGGGTTGCGCCCCATGCGCGGTGGACGGAAGTGCAGCGCAAAGCTTCCGAACCCACGAATCTCGATGCGCTCACCCGTGGAAAGGGCCTGGCTCATCTGTTCGAGCACGCTCTTGACGGCTAGTTCCACATCGCTAAARGCAAGGTGGGTCTGGCGCCGCGCCAGCGCCTCGATCAATTCCGACTTTGTCATGGGTCCCCTGTTTTTAGCTGAAGCGAGGGGCGGCGAACCGCCCCTCGCCCGAC
>NZ_JBFUIT010000263.1:0-5644 GCF_056401735.1 Luteibacter sp. P4_D7_3 | reverse complement strand
GAATATCGAGGGTGGCGTGGCGTTTACGCTGCACCTGAGGGGTCTGCCGCGCCAGCGTCTGGCGTAACCCCCACGGTGTGTGCCCAGCTCTCTGTAGGAGCCGCTTCAGCGGCGATGCTCCCTGTGGGAGCCGCTTCAGCGGCGAATGGAGTTCGCGGCAACCTGGCTATCGCCGATGAATCGGCTCCTACATAAGACCTGCGTGTATCTGGGCAGGGTCCGCCCGGGTCCCGATRTCCTACAATCCCCGGTCACCCCACCCGATTCGACGCCCCGAATGATTTCCCGCGAACAATTCGATGCCTACGCCGCGCAGGGCCATACGCGCATTCCGCTGGTGCGCGAGGTCTTCTCCGACCTCGACACGCCGCTGTCGGTGTACCTGAAGCTGGCCGATGGCCCGTATACCTTCCTCTTCGAGTCGGTCGAGGGCGGCGCCACGTGGGGACGCCATTCCATCATCGGCCTGCCGGCGCGGCGTGTGTATCGCCTGCGCGGGCATGAGCTGGAAGTGGAGGAGAGCGGCGAAGTCATCGAGCGTCGTCATCTGGAGGATCCGCTCGCCGAGATCGAAGTGCTGCGCAAGCAGTACGACGTGCCCAAGCTGCAGGGGCTGCCCGACTTCACCGGCGGTCTTGTCGGCTACTTCGGTTTTGAAACCATCGGCTATATCGAAAAGCGCCTCGCCCAGTGGGACAAGCACGACGAACTTGGCACGCCCGATGTGCTGTTGATGCTCGCCGACGAAGTGGCCGTGTTCGATAACCTGAAGGGCCGCCTCTACCTCATCGTCCACGCCGACCCGTCGAAGCCGCAGGCCTATGCGGATGCCTCGCGCCGTCTCGATGCGCTCGCCTTCCGCCTGCGCCAGGGCGGCGTCTCGTACCCGCAGATGCTGCAGCCCGCAGCGATCGACGAATCCGATTTCAAATCCTCGTTCACCCGCGAGGAGTACGAAGAAGTGGTGCGCAAGGCGCAGGAATACATCCGCGCCGGCGACATCTTCCAGGTCGTGCCGTCGCAGCGCCTGAGCGTCAAGTTCAACGCACGGCCGGTGGACGTTTACCGCGCACTGCGCGCGATGAATCCCTCGCCGTACATGTTCTTCATCGACATGGGTCCGACCCAGATCGTCGGCTCGTCGCCGGAGATCCTCGTGCGGCTGAAGGCGGGGCGCGTCGTGCTGCGGCCGATCGCAGGCACGCGTCGTCGCGGTGCCGATGAAGCGGAAGACGTCGCGCTGGAAACCGAGCTGCTCGCCGATCCAAAGGAACGCGCCGAGCACCTCATGCTGATCGACCTCGGTCGCAACGACGTCGGCCGCGTGAGTAAGACGGGCACGGTGGAGTTGTCCGAATCCTTCGTGGTCGAGCGTTACTCGCACGTCATGCACATCGTGTCCCAGGTCGAAGGCGACATTCGCGACGACCTCTCCTACATGGATGTCATCAAGGCGACGTTCCCGGCCGGTACGGTGAGTGGCGCGCCGAAGATCCGCGCGCTGGAGATCATCCAGGAGCTCGAACCGTTCAAGCGCAACATCTACGCCGGCGCCATCGGCTGGCTCGGCTGGTGGGGCGACGCGGATACCGCCATCGCCATCCGCACCGCCGTGATCCAGGACGGCCGCCTGCACGTGCAAGCCGGCGGCGGCGTTGTTTACGACTCCGATCCCGCGGCCGAGTGGGAAGAGACGATGAACAAGGGTCGCGCACTGTTCCGCGCAGTAGCCCAAGCCGCGAAAGGCCTGTAAACGACAGTGCTGTTGTAGGAGCCGATTCATCGGCGATAGGGTGCTAGCCGCACCCTTTCCACCCCGCTGCCGCGGGGATCGCCGATGAATCGGCTCCTACAGAAAATGTGCGTTGCCGTCGGAAGAATGCGTTGCCGTTGAACAGTGCGTTGTCGTCATCCGTGTCGAAAGGAGATCGTCGGGTATGAATCGTTATCTGCTTGCTGTCGCTCTTGCCGCCTTACCTGTGCTCGCCTCGGCGTCCGAGACGCCATCCTCTCCCTACCTGTCCGCCAAAGGCCACGCGGAGCGCAGCGTCCAGCCGGACCGGTTCGGTATCGATCTGCGTGTCATCGCCGTGGACATGAAGCCGGCCGTGGCGCGTACCCGCGTCGAGAAACTGATGGCCGGTGTACTCGCCGGCTTCAAGTCACACCACGCGATACCGGAATCGATCGACGCGACGGCGATCAGCGTCGACGCCAAGTCGGAGTACCGCGACGACAAGGACGCCTTCCTCGGGACGCAGGTCTCGCGTACGGCCCATGCGGTGTTCGCGAACCTGGACGACCTTCGCCAGTTCATCGACGGCGTCGAGGCCGACCAGGAGTTGCAGATCACCGGAACCACCGTCACCCGTAGCGATATCGAAGCGGTCCGGCAGGACGTGCGACGCGACGCGATCAAGGACTCCATCCGCTCCGCGAAGGCCATGGCGGACGCTTACGGGGTCAAGCTCGGCACGCTCTATACCGTCACGGATTCACCGGCCTACGTCGGGGGACGAGGCGAGCTCTCCAGCGTCACGGTCACCGCGGCGACCCTTCCGAAAATCGATCTGCAAGTAGGCAGCATCAAGGTCGAAGAGGACGTCTTCGCGATCTTCTTCATGGATACGGGCAAGTAGATCCCCTGTGCCACACGCTCCTTCGGTAGGAGCCGATTCATCGGCGAACGGGTGCTAGCGGTATCCTTATGGCTACCTACCCGCTGCCGCGGGGATCGCCGATGAATCGGCTCCTACAGAAATGCCGCGGCGCAACCGATTCCGATATCTCTGGCACCAACGTCACGGACCGAATGAAACTCATGAGCAGCACGCGCACCTTCATCGCCGCCGGAAGTCTTGCCGTCATGGCCGCCACCTCGGCGCCGTCGGTACAGGCGCGCGAGCCCTTCAGTGACGATATCGCCTCGCGCACGCAGGCGCTGGCGCTGCTGGAAACGCTGAACGCCGACCTGCTCAGCCACCCCAGTGCGACGCTCACGCTGGAGCGCTGGTGCAGCGACCACGCACTGGCTGGCGACGCGAAGATCCTCGCCCGCCGTGTGAAGGGCCAGGACAAGCCCCTGCCGGATGACGGACGGCAGACGCTCGGTATCGGTCCGGATGAGCCGGTGAAATACCGTCGCGTCCAGCTGGCCTGCGGGGAGCATGTGCTCTCCGAGGCGGACAACTGGTACGTCCCGTCGCGCCTCACCCCGGAAATGAACCAGATCCTCGACAGCAGCGACCAGCCGTTCGGCAAGGTCGTACAGCCGCTGCATTTCCGCCGCCAGACGATCAGTGCGGACCTCCTGTGGTCGCCGCTGCCCAAGGGATGGGAGATGGACGCGCCCCTGCCTGTCGCCACCAAGGGCCCTCTGACGATCCCCCACGAGCTGCTGCGCCACCGCGCCGTCCTGTTCAACGAGGCCAGCCAGCCCTTCAGCCTGGTCATCGAGACCTATACCTCGGAAGTGCTGGCCTTCGGCCGCCGCTAAAGCTTGTCTCCCCCTTGTGGGAGCCGATTCATCGGCGATCCKGCGGCAGCCGGCCAGGTTCCCGATACCTGGTTATCGCCGATGAATCGGCTCCCACACAAAGCCGCCGTCCGTAGCGCGACAACCTGGCCCGCTGCCGCGGGTTCGCCGATGAATCGGCTCCTACCTTGGGCGAAAGCGGTAGCCCATCCGGCTGACTTGGCAGGCCCGCCTGCGCGCCGGAAGCTGGACCCCACGATAAGGTGGAGGCAACTCATGGCCCCGGCGAGCGCCGTTGCACGAAAGATTCCCGCGCCGCGGCTGACGGGCACGAATGCCCTCGGGGCGCTGCTCACCGTGGCCCACGAGCCACGTCTCGGCCCCCAGCCGAACTCGCTGGACAATGCCGTCGCCAACGCCACGCACTGGGTACAGCTGTCCAACACAGCGCGCCGCCCCGACGCCATGTGGCTCGAAGCCGGCGCGATGATGCAGCGCCTGGTGCCGCGTGCGGAATGGGTTCGTTATCTGCGGAAGATCCGTCTCGATCGCGGGGCACTGAACAGCCGCGAGTGGTTCGAGGTCACGCGTGTTCGCGACCCGGTCGGRTTGCCTACCGGCGATTACCTCAACGTGATCTTCATCGCGCAGTTCGCCCGGGCGATTCTCYTCGAGACCGTATCGCTGGCGCCGGGAAGCGCCGGCTGGATGCCCGTTGGTTACGTCATCCGGCCCGTGCAGCGGGAAATCTCGTTCGTGCAGTGATTCACTGACTTGCAGCGGTGCGCGCCGCGAAGGCCGCCGCAATCGCATCGCGCGTCGCCAATAGCACTTCATCCGACAGCGCGGCATCGGTCTTGGCTACCGCACGCGAGACGGCGATCGCACCGATCTGCGCTGCAATCGACGCCACCGCCAACTGCCGCCGCACGTCCTGCGGCACCGTCTCGTCGATAGCGCCGGCCATCATCGCTACCTCTTCCTCGAACGCCTGCGCAAAGCTACGGCTGAGTGYCTCGCCCTGGCGTCCGACATCGCTGGCGGATGCTGTCATCGGGCAACTCGTGGTCAGGTCGTCTCGCTGGAGCGTGGTGTAGAGGCTGCCCAGGTATTCCTCGAACGAGGGATGCCGATCACCCGCCCAGGCACGTGCACGGTCCATCCGCTGCGCGAAACCGTGCGAGAACGCCTCGGCCGCGAGCAGATCCTTCGAGGGGAAGTGGGCATAGAGGGCGCCGTGGGTCAGCCCGGCTTCCTTTGCCACTTCCGCCACACCGACGCCATCCACGCCTTTCTCCCTGAATAGCCGACTCGCCGCTGCGAGCAGGGCTTCACGGTTCTCGGCCGATTTTTCCTTGGAAACACGCATTTCACACTCCTGAACCGTTCCGACGGTTTTGATTGCAACCGCCACGAAAAGATATTAGATTGCAGTCGCAATCATAACCCGCCACGAAGGAGATTCGCCATGTCGAAGTTTTCTACGCTGTTCGCCCTCGGTGCCCTGACCCTGGGTGTTGCAGGTACCCCCGCTGCCCAAGCGGCCCCGATCCACAATGTCGTACTCGTCCACGGCGCCTTCGCCGACGGCTCAGGCTGGCGCGCCGTCTACGACTCGCTCGTCGCCAAGGGTTACGAGGTGTCGATCGTCCAGATTCCCGAGACCAGCCTCGCCGCGGATGTCGAGGCCACCAAGCGCGTGATCGACCAGCAGGACGGCCCGACCGTGCTTGTCGGCCACAGCTGGGGCGGCCAGGTCATCACCGAAGCAGGCGCGGACCCGAAGGTGAAATCACTCGTGTATCTCGCGGCGCTCGTGCCCGATGTCGGTGAGAGCACCGAGACGCTCGAGACGATGGCGAAGTACCCGGCGCCGAACAACGACGTCAAGAAGACCGCGGACGGCAAGTTCTTCTACATGGACCCCACGAAGTTCCGCGAAAACTTCGCCGCGGACTCATCGTCGGCGCTGGCGTCCTTCATGGCGCATTCGCAGGTGATCCTGTCCGTCGAGGCTTTCGGCACGCCAGCGAAGGCGGCGGCGTGGAAGACCAAACCCTCCTGGGCCGTGCTGCCCGGTGCCGACAAGACCATCAACATGGACCTGCAGCGCTGGATGTACGAGCGCGCCAAGGCCAAGGTCACGACGGTGCCTGGCTCGAGCCACAC
>NZ_JBFUIT010000262.1:0-5690 GCF_056401735.1 Luteibacter sp. P4_D7_3 | reverse complement strand
TGCATGTTCAGGTTCCCTGCGCGGGCCGATCAGCCCGGCGTGTGCTCGATGCTGACGCGATCGGCGTAAAAGGCGAGATGTTCGCGAATCGGCGCGACCGCGTCGTAAGGCGTCTCGTAGGTCCAGATGGCGTTGATCGCTTTCTCGGCGTTGCCCGGCAGGCTGAAATACGACGCCTCGCCCTTATAGGGGCAATAGGAATGGTGCTCGGTCTTCGTCAGCGCGGCCATGTCGGCATCGGCGCGAGGAATGTAGAACACCGCCGGATAGGTGGATTCCTTGAGGGTCAACGCGTTGCGGGTGTCGGCGAGCACGCGGTCGCCATCACGCACGACCACACGGCCGCCCGACGGGGTGACAGTGATCGGGTGGTCTGGCCCTGGGATACGAACGGGACGGGAGGACATGGCAATCTCCTTCATGCGGGTTTGCTGCAAGCCACACATCGTGCGACCGCGGACCGCCGTTTCCAAGGCGACAATCCGGAATAGGTGACATTACCCGCAGGCAAAGCTGGCCGGATTGGACGTTTCTGACAGCCTAGCGCGGTTTGGCAAAGCGGTAATGGGCCACCAGCCACTCCTGGCCACCGGCGTAACCGAACAGCTCCGCGCAAGCCATCCAGAACATCCGCCAGCGCTGGAACCACAGGCCGGCCGCCGGTCCATAAGCCCCCTGGAGGACTTTCATGATCTCTTCACGCGCCAGATCCTGATTGGCCAGCCAGTGATTGGCGGTGCGCTGATAGTGCGTCCCATCGACATGCCACCGGCGTTCGATACCCAGATCCCCCTGGAACCACAGCAAGGTATCCGATGCGGGCATCAGGCCGCCGGTGAAGAAGTGCCGCCCCATCCAGTCGTCGTCGCCTTCCGTCTCGAACGGATACATGAGGGTCCGATGGGCGAAGATGTGGACGAACAACTTGCCGCCCGGACGCAACCACAGCGCGATGCGCGACAGCAGGGTTTCGTAGTTGCGCATGTGCTCGAACATTTCCACCGACACGCAGCGATCGAACTGGCTCGCCCCCAGTTCCAGAGTGTTCGCGTCCGCCGTGACCACGTTGACGTTATGAATGCCGCGCGCCGCGCAGTTGGCTTCAATGTGGCGTCGCTGGCCCGCCGAATTGGACACAGCGGTAATGCGGGAACGCGGATAGCGCTGGGCCATCCACAAGGTCAAGGAACCCCAGCCACAGCCGAGCTCGAGAATCGACTGATCGTCGGCCAGCTCGGCACGCGTACCGTACAGCTCGAGCATCGCCTCTTCCGCCTCGGCCAGCGATTCGCTGCCGGTCGGATAGTAGCAACCCGAATACTTCAGGCGAGGCCCGAGGCACAGTTCGAAGAAGCGCGACGGCAGTTCGTAATGCTGACCGTTCGCCGCATCCGTATGGATGGCGACCTCGCTATGCTTCAGCCCGTCGATACGCTTCTGGTAGCGCGCGGCCACCGCCGCAAGTCCACCCGCACCCTCCTCCGCCAGACGCTTGTCGCATAGCCGGCGGATGCCGGCGCGCAGCAGTACATCGGGAACGAGGCCGCGCTCGGCAAGGCCAAGCACACCGGGTGCGGCGCGGTCTTCACGGACGTACGAGGCAGGACTGACGGCGGTATTCATGCGTTATCGCTCTCATGTTTCGGGAACCACGGAAAAAACATCGGGGTGTCACGCTGATAACGACGGTAGGCCTCGCCGCGAGAGCGCAAGGCCTGGGTTTCGGTGTAAGGCACGCCGCTGACGAAGCGCAGGAACAGGAACATCACCACGGGGCCGCTCCACGCCAGCCACCACAGCGGCGATCCGATCGCCAGTACGACGTAAGCGAACCAGTGCAGCCATTCGAAAAAGTAGTTGGGATGGCGCGAGTAACGCCACAGCCCGGTACGGCAGGTTTTACCCTGGTTGGCAGGATCGGCGCGGAACGCGGCGAGCTGTCGATCGGCGAGGGATTCGCCACCGACACTGACCACCCAGATGACGACAGCCAGAAGCATGCCGGTGATCGACACGGTCGGATTCGCGGCCACCGCGAGGAACGGAACGGCGAAGAGGCCAACAAGAAAGGCCTGGAACTGGAAGAAGCCGAAGAATTTCACCTGGCTGCCTTTCCAATGCTCACGCAACGCGCGATAGCGCCCGTCTTCCGCTTCACCGGAGACGCGACGCCAAAGGTGCCAGGCGAGCCGCAGTCCCCAGAGGCCGCCAAGCACCGCCATCACCATGCGTGGTCCGGCAGCCCCCGAACCGATGAGTGCGGCCAGCACCGCGGACCCACCGACGCCGGTCGACCAGAGCACATCGACGATGCCGGCGTTGGTGCGACGGCGTTGCCAGGCCCAGCCCGCCGTCATCAACCAGGCCGCGGCCAACCAGATAACCAGCAAGGTATTCGTCGTGCTCATGCGATTGCCCTCGCGCTGGACCACCGGTGGCTCAGCGCCGCGAGCAAGGGCATGGCCACGGCCCAACCCACGCCGAGCAAGGCCAGCGCGCGCCATTCAGGCGCATGAAACGTCAGCGCGTCCCATCCGCGCGCAGCACCCGCGTAGGCGAGCGGACCACCGATGCCGCCGAGTACGACGGCAAGCAGCGGTCGCGTCCCCAGCGCGCGCAACGGGCCGCCCAGCGTCAACGAGAAACACGCCCAGAGTCCGAGGATCCACAAGGGCGCACCACCGCCTGGCAAAGCCGGCGCCGCAGCGGCGTAGTCGGCCAGGCGCAGCCCATGCACGAGACCGTCGATCACCACGCCGCAGACGACCGCGATGACCAGTACCTGCAATGCGGCGCGACGCTGCGGTGATACGGCTACCTGCCACGTCACGAAAACCAGGGACGCGATCACCCCAGGCCATGGCTCGCCGCGCCCGGCGTAGATCACTGCGAAAAACCAGACCAGCTGGTAGCCAACGATGTTGGACCAGGCAGCGATCATCCGGACACGCTCCCGTGCAGCGGCTTCTCCATCAGCAGATGCGATACGCCGATGGAACGTTCGCGGAAGCCGCCTTCGCAATAGGCGAGATAAAACTCCCACGAGCGGATGAAGCGTTCGTCGAAGCCCTGCCCGCGCACCTGGGCCAGACTGGCGAGAAAACGTTCACGCCAGGCTTCCAGGGTCCGCGCGTAAGACAGCCCGAAATCCTCGAGGCGGACCAGGGCAAGGTCCGTCACGCGTGTCTTCGCGGCGAGCATCGCGTTGATCGAGGGAATGAAGCTGCCCGGAAAGACGTGACGCTTGATGAAATCGACCGACGCCAAGGCCTGCGCGTAGCGGTGGTCCTCAATGGTGATCGCCTGCACGAGCGCCCGGCCGCCCGGGCGAAGCAGGCTGCCGAGTTTCGCGAAGTAGACATCGAGATAGCTCGCGCYGATGGCCTCGATCATCTCGATCGAGACGAGCTTGTCGTACGTACCGGTCAGGTCCCGATAGTCCTCAAGCAGTAGCGTGACCCGATCGTCCAGGCCGGCCTCGTCGACCCGCGTGGCGGCCAGGGCATGCTGCTCGCGCGAGATCGTCGTCGTCGTCACATGGCAGCCGTAGTGACGGGCGGCATGCACGGCGAAGCCGCCCCAACCCGTGCCGATCTCGATGACGCGATCGCCCGGTTTCAGGTCGAGCCATTGGCAGACACGGTCGAGCTTGCGCGTCGAGGCCGCTTCCAGCGTGTCGCCATCGCCCTCCCACAGCGCCGACGAATACATCAGGTCCGCCGAGAGGAACAGGCCGAAGAAGTCGTTGCCGAGATCGTAGTGAGCTGCAATGTTGCGACGGCTGCCTTCGCGCGTATTCCGTCGCAAGGCGTGCCAGGCCTTCATGGCCAGGGCGCCGAGGCGTGCCATTCCGGACTCCATGCCGTCCAGCAGATCKCGATTGCGCACGAGCAGGCGAATCAATCCCACCAGGTCGTCGCAACGCCACAGGCCGTCCATGAAGGCCTCGCCGGCGCCTACGCTGCCGTTGCTGGCGACTGCCCGGTAGAACGCGAGATCATCCACGTGCACGTGTACGACCAGGCCTGGGTCCGCGTCCATCGACTGCCCGCACTCCACCCGCCCCAACGGGTCGTGGATGACCAGGCGGCCATGACGCATGCCATCCATCCGCGCCAGCAACATATGGCGCAGCAGGCGCAGGCCTCGCGAAGCCGGCGCGGCATCTTCGTTGCTGACGATGGCGTTCATGGGTTTCTCACCGGATGATCGTGAATGGGATTGCGCTTGAGCCATAGGCGAAGCGCTTCGAAATGGATCGCGCCAACGACTTTTGCCGTCATCAGCGGATAGCGCCAGAGCACGCGCGCCAGTGAGGCGCCCGTCAGTTCACGGCGATGCAGCGATAGGTGGGCGTCGAACTCGCGTACCCCATCGCGCAGCACGTCCATGTGCACGCGGAGCCGGTCGTCGGGACGGGTGAAGCGCCAGCGATACTCGCGTTCCATCGGCATGAAGGGCGACACGTGGAAGGCCTTGGGAAACGTCTGGTCGACGACATGCCCTTCAGCCTGGCCGTCCACGCGAAGCACGTAGCTATGCCGTTCGCGCCAGGGGGTATTGGTAATCTCGGCGACCACGCAGTCGAGCGTCGTGCCGTCCAGCTGGTAGCAGTAATAGAACGTCACGGGGTTGAACACGATGCCTGCATAGCGCACGTGGGTGAGGATGCGCACCGGACCCTCCGGGCGATGACCCATCGACTCGCTCGCGCGGTCGCGCACGGCGTCAGCCAGCGACGTTTCCGGTGGACCGAAATAATCCGAGCGACGAAACTCGGCCACGTTGCGTCCCTTTGCCGACCATAGCCAGCGGCCGGCGAAGACCCGATCGATCTCGTCCAGGTCGAGGTAGAGCTGCGCCATGCGATAGCTGAAGGCGTGCTCGTGGGGCGCATGGCGGTGATGCGTCACGACGCCTTCGTACACGGCGCTGGCAAGACGTTCACTCATGCGACTGCCCTGCCCCGTGCCGCCAGGACGCGCTCGAAATCGCGTGCGAGTTCCACGGCGCTGCGCATGCCGTCCTCATGGAATCCCCACCCCCAGTACGCACCGGCAAACCATGCGCGACGGCGCCCCTGGATCTCGGTCTTGCGCCTTTGTGCAGCGACGGACGCATGCGTATACACCGGATGCGCGTAGCTCATGCGCCGGAGGATCCGGCGCGGGTCGATGGCGTCCGTCCGGTTCAGGGTCACGACGAACGGATCGGGCGAGTCGAATCCTTGCAGCACGTTCATGCAGTAACTCACCGTGCAAGCGCCGCCGTGCTCAGCAGGAACGAAGGCGTTCCATGCCGCCCACGCCTTGCGAGAACGCGGCAGGAGGGAGGCGTCGGTATGCAGCACGGTGTCGTTGGTCTGGTAGGTCATCGCACCGAGGACCGCGCGTTCGGTCCCGTCGGCATCGAGCAGCAGCGCCAGCGCCTGGTCGCTGTGGCAAGCGAGCACCACGTCATCGAAGGCATGCGTTCCGGCATGCGTAACGACCTCCACGCGGTCGTCATGCCGGCGCACGGCAACCACCGGGGTGCTCAGGCATTCCTTCACCGACCAGCGGGCGCGCATCGCATCCACGTAGCTTCGCGAACCCCCTGTGACCACACGCCATTCCGGTCGGCCGGAAAGGGCCAGCATCTGATGATTGGCCATGAACTGCACCAGATATCGCGCCGGAAAGCCGAGCACC
>NZ_JBFUIT010000261.1:0-5705 GCF_056401735.1 Luteibacter sp. P4_D7_3 | reverse complement strand
CGCAGCACTTTGAGGATGCGCTCGTTCAACGCGTGGGCCGAGGCAAGGTCGTGGCCGAACGGCTTCTCGATGATCACGCGCCGCCAGAACTGACCCTCGGCGCCACCGTCGTCGACGAGGCCGGCGTTCTTCAGTTGCTCGATCACGTCGCCGAAGAAACGCTCCGGGGTCGCCAGGTAAAAGAGCACGTTGCCCTTGGTGCCGCGGCGGCGCTCGGCATCCTTGAGCTTGGTGGCCAGGCTCTGGAATGCGCTGAGATCGTCGAAGTCGCCGGCGTGATAGCTCATCTGGCTGCTCAGCCAGCCCCATGCGTCCTCGTCGAGCTTGGCGCCGGCGTTGCTGACGTAACGCTCGAGCGCGGTATGCAGGCTCTTCTTCCAGGCGTTGTCGGCCATCTTGCCGTGATTGAAACCAATCACGGAGAAGTTGTCGGACAACAGGCCGGTACGACGCATGTTGTACAGGGCGGGGACCACGAGGCGGCTGGTGAGGTCACCGGCAGCGCCGAAAATCACGACGGTACACGGGTCGGCCGGGTGAGCGCGCGCGGTAACGCGCTTCGATTGGGCTTGGCTCATGCACGGACTCCTTGGGGATCGGTGGTATTGGGGGAAGCGTGGCTGTCGGCAGTCGCGCTGAAACCGTGCGCGAGACTGAAAGCGGCATTAACCAACGCTACGTGGGAAAAGGCTTGTGGGAAATTGCCCAGTAGTCGTTTCGACCGTGGATCGTACTCCTCTGCGAGCAATCCGAGGTCGTTCGCGAGTCCCACGAGACGGGTGAAAAGCGTCCTCGCCTCATCCATCCGACCGAGCAGGACATAGTTTTCCACCAGCCAGAAGCTGCACGGCAGGAACTCGCCTTCGCCCGGCGGCAAGCCGTCCACGCCACTGCGCGTGTCGTATCGGCGGACAAAGCCTTCGACAAGCAGATCTTCTTCGATAGCCCGCACGGTGGCCACGATGCGCGGATCGTCCGGCGGCAGGAAGTCGGTGAGGGTCACCAGGAGCAGGCTGGCGTCGAGTTCGGTCGAGCCGTAGGACTGAGTGAAGCAGCCGCGCACGGGATCCACGCCCTTGGCGAGAATGTCGGCCTTGATCTCCTCGGCCACCCCACGCCAGCGACGAACGAAACCCGGATCACGACCGTCGCGGTTCTGTTCCGCCGCGCGCTGGAAGGCCAACCAGGCCATCACCTTGGAATGGACGAAGTGGCGGGGCTCACCGCGGATCTCCCAGATGCCCTCGTCAGGATGTCGCCAGATGCTCTCCAGGTGTTCGAGGAAGACCGACTGCACGTCGTCCGCATCGGGCTGCAAGGCCACGCCATGGCGCACCGCGTGGGCGAAGGCGCCGACGAGTTCACCAAAAATGTCGAGCTGGAACTGGGCCGAGGCCGCATTGCCGACACGAACGGGCTTGGCGCCTTCGTAACCGGAGAGCCACGGCAGTTCGTATTCCTCGAGACGACGCTCCCCTGCCAGGCCGTAAAGAACCTGCAACTGGCCAGGCGATCCGGCGACGGCACGACGCACCCATTCGCGCCAGGCGCTGGCTTCGTCGTGATAGCCCGCGTTGACCAGGGCCGACAGCACGAACGTGGCATCGCGGGCCCAGCAGAAGCGGTAATCCCAATTCCTCTCGCCGCCGAGCTGTTCGGGCAATGAGGTGGTGGGAGCAGCCACGATGCCGCCGGTGGGCAGGTAGCTGAGACCCTTGAGGACAATGAGCGAGCGACGCACGATATCGCTCCACTCGCCGGAATCGTTGCAGCGGCCGGACCAGTCTTCCCAGAAGGCGAGCGAGTCCTTCAACTCGTTGTGCGCGTCGAGTGCCACCGGCGGCGGCAAGTGCGACGGTCCCCAGGCCATGACGAACGGTATCGAATCGCCTGCGCTTACGGCGAAGCGCGCCACGCTGTTCATCCCCTCGCCCTCCACGGCGATCGGGCTGCGAACCACCAGCAGATCAGGCCCTGCGACCGCCGTGATCGTCTGCTCGTCGATCCGGGTCACCCATGGCATGGCGCTGCCGTAATCGAAGCGGATGGTGAGGACGCTTTCGAAGTCCACGCGTCCTTCGATCCCCTCCACGATCCGGGTGACGCCCACCTGTTCTCCGGCAAAGGGCATGAACTCGATCACGCGGGCGCGGCCGGTGGCGCATCGCCATTCCGTTTCAAGCACGAGGCTGCCGTCGATGTATTGCCGCTGGCACGTCGCGTCCGGATCGGCGGGCGCAAGGCGCCACCGCCCGTTGCTTTCATCGCCCACGAGCGCGGCGAAACAGGCGGCCGAATCAAAGCGCGGTACACACAGCCAATCAATGGAACCGTTACGTGCTACAAGGGCGGCGCTGCGGCAATTGCCGAGCATCGCGTAGTCTTCGATCAGGGATGCCATGGAGTCCTCGTCGCGGGGGCGCAATTCCGTTTACGGTAGCCGCCGGGACGTTAGAACCGCGTAGCGATCAATGACCCGATGAGGCGACCGGCGCACGATCGCCTCGCGCTGCCTCGAACAGGCTATGCGCAAGTTCCTGCTCACCGTAGATGACCTTGCTCGCACCGAGCCCGGCCAGATGATCCATGCACTCCTGTGAGTGCGCGCGAGCCACGATGGGCAAATCGGCGCGGAGCTGTCGGGCCGCACGCACCACCTGCCCGGCTTCGAACGGATCCGGCACAGCGACAATCAGGGACCRCGCGCCGGTGAGGTTGGCTTCGGCAAGCACCAGGGCCGCGGCGGCATTGCCGATGACCACGTCCGCGTCGCCCGATTCACGCAGGGAACGCACGGCATCCTCATCGGTCTCGATTACCAGCACGCGTGCGCCGGCCGCACGCAGTTCGGCAAACACGCGCCGCCCGACACGACCGAAACCGACCAGCACCGTATGCCCGCCCTTCGCCGCCGGATGCTGCTCGGGTGCATCGGCATCGTGCTTCGCAATCCAGCGATCCAGTGCCACGAAGAGCAGCGGATTGACCAGGATGGAGACGATGGCCGCGGCGAGGATCACGTCGCGCGCCTGAGCACTGATCAGGCCCACCGACACACCGAGCGCAGCGAGGATGAAGGAGAACTCGCCGATCTGCGCGAGGCTGGTGGCGATCGTCAGCGCCGTCTTCACCGGCCGCCCGAAGGCCCGCACGATGACGAACGCGGCGGCCGACTTGCCGATGATGATGATCAGGCAGGCGGCCAGCACGACCCACGGATGCTCGACGAGGATATGCGGGTTGAACAGCATGCCGATGGAGACGAAGAACAACACGGCAAACGCGTCACGCAGCGGAAGGGTCTCCTCGGCTGCCTGCTGCGACAACTTCGACTCGCCCATCATCATGCCGGCGAAGAAGGCGCCCAGTTCGAACGAGACGTCGAACAGGTGTGCGGCGCCGAAAGCGACACCGAGGGCCATGGCCAGCACGGCGAGACGGAACAACTCGCGCGACCCCGTGGCCGACACCGCCTGCAGCGTCCAGGGAATGACACGCTTGCCGACAATGAGCATGAGGGCGACGAACACCACCACCTTGCCAACGGTCCACGCGACGGTCTCGAACAGCTCGCCCATCGACGGCGTCGCGCCACCCTTGTCCGAGCCGAGGAAGCCACCGATCGCTGGCAGCAACACCAGCGCCAGCACCATCGCGAGATCTTCGACGATCAGCCAGCCGACGGCGATGCGGCCGCGATCGCTGTCGAGCAGCCGGCGTTCTTCCATCGCCCGCAGCAGAACCACCGTGCTCGCCACCGACAGGGCCAGGCCGAAGACGAAGCCCTGCGCAAGCGGCCAGCCCAGGGCCCAGCCGAGCAGCATGCCCAGGCCGGTAGCGACACCCATCTGCACGGCGGCGCCGGGGATGGATATTGCCTTGACCGAGAGCAGGTCCTTCAGGGAGAAGTGCAGCCCCACACCGAACATCAGCAGGATCACGCCCAGATCGGCCAGTTCCTGGGCGATCCCTGCGTCAGCCACGTAGCCGGGAGTGAACGGCCCGGCCACGACGCCGGCAACGAGATAGCCGGCGAGGACAGGGAGTCGAAGGCGGTTGGCGATGGCGCCGAAGATGAAAGCGAGGACAAGTCCGCCAACGATGGTGGCGATGAGTGGCGTGGCGTCGTGCATGGGCGGCTCCCTGAGTCGTCGTTGGCCGTGCCCCGAAGACACGGCATGCACCCTCGTCGCTTTGATGTCGGGTCAGCCCCTCAAGATTGGGGACGACAGCCGGGGCATGCAAGCGAATCCGGACATTTTTTGCATATATGACGCGGGGTTGAGAATTACCTCAGGCGCCACTTGCCGTCAGCACCGCGAGGAAATCCTTCCCGTAACGCTTGAGCTTGTTCTCGCCCACACCGCTGATCGAACCCAGTTCGTCTTCGTTTGCCGGCAGCGCGCGTAGCATCGCCAGCAGGGTCGCGTCGTGGAAGATGACGTACGCGGGCACGCCATGTTGCTTGGCAAGTTCCGAGCGCACCCTGCGCAATTCGCTCCACAGCGGTTGCTCGATTTCCTCGATGCCAAGCGACCCACCCGTGGTGGCCGGCGAGGGTCGTGAACTGCGACGCCCCTTGGCCGGCCGCGCATCCTCTCGCAGCCACACCTTGCGCTCGCCCTTCAGCACCGGGCCACTGGTCGGTGACAGGCGCAGCGTTCCATACCCTTCGGGATCGGCTTCGATAAGACCGGCTGCCAGCAGCTGGCGGAACACCGACCGCCACTGCGTGGCATCCATGTCCGCGCCGACGCCGAATACGGTGAGCTGGTCGTGGCGCAGGTCGCGCACGCGCTCGCCGGCTTCGCCACGAAGAATTTCGATGAGATGCCCTGCGCCGTAGCGTTGGCCACTGCGATAGATGCAGGACATCGCTTTCTGCGCAGCGAGCGTGGCGTCCCACGTGGTGGGCGGCACCAGGCAGTTGTCGCAATTGCCGCAGGGCTGGGGGTAGACCTCGGCAAAGGCCTCGAGCAGCAGTTGCCGGCGGCAACGCGTGGCCTCGGCAAAACCGAGCAGGGAGTCGAGCTTGAGGCGTTCGATGCGTTTGCGATCGTCGCCTGCTTCGGACTSCGAAATCATCTGGCTCATGGTGACGACGTCACCGAGGCCGTAGACCATCCATGCCTCGGCCGGCAGTCCATCGCGACCGGCACGACCGGTCTCCTGGTAGTAACCCTCCATGCTGCGTGGAAGGTCCAGGTGAGCGACGAAGCGCACGTCGGGCTTGTCGATACCCATGCCGAAGGCCACGGTCGCTACCATGACCACGGCGTCCTCGCGAAGAAAACGCTGCTGGTGACGCGTACGCATGTCGCCATCGAGACCGGCGTGGTACGGCAGGGCTTCGACGCCCGCCTCCACCAGCCATGCGGCCGTTTCGTCCACCTTGCGGCGGCTCAGGCAATACACGATGCCGGCTTCGCCCCGATGTGCATCGAGGAAATCCAGCAGCTGCCGCCGCGCGTTCTGCCGGGGTGCGACGCGATAGCGAATGTTGGGACGATCGAAGCTCGAGACGAAGCGACGCGCTGCGTGTAGTCCAAGCCTTTCAACGATCTCTTCGCGCGTGCGGTCGTCCGCCGTCGCCGTGAGCGCGATGCGCGGCACTTCCGGGAAGCGCTCATGGAGTATCGCCAGTTCACGATATTCGGGGCGGAAGTCGTGACCCCACTGGGATACGCAATGCGCCTCGTCGATAG
>NZ_JBFUIT010000260.1:0-5773 GCF_056401735.1 Luteibacter sp. P4_D7_3 | reverse complement strand
AGCTACGCCTTATCGCCGATGAATCGGCTCCTACCGAGCAAGGTGTCGCCGGTTCGACGACATCGCAAGAATACGAAAGCCGGCCTTAGTCAGGCTTTGTTTTTTGCCTGTACGCGCAAAGGTCGATGATCGCGCAGTTCGGGCATTCGGGTTTGCGCGCCTTGCACACATAGCGCCCGTGCAGGATCAGCCAGTGGTGCGCGTCCTGGATGAACTCCTTCGGGATCACCTTCTCCAGCTTGTCTTCCACCTTGCGCACGTCGGCGCCCGGCGCGAGGCCGGTACGGTTGGCGACGCGGAAGATATGTGTGTCGACGGCGATGGTCGGCTGGCCGAAGGCGGTATTGAGCACTACATTGGCGGTCTTTCGTCCCACGCCTGGCAGCTCTTCGAGGGCTTCGCGCGATTGCGGTACTTCACCGTCGTAGCGGTCGACCAGGATCTGGCTCATGGCGATCAGGTTCTTCGCCTTGTTGTTGTAGAGCCCGATGGTGCTGATGTAGGTCTTGAGCTTGTCGACGCCCATGTCGAGGATTTTCTGCGCCGTGTTCGCTACCGGGAAGAGCTTGCGCGTGGCTTTGTTCACGCCGACATCGGTGGCCTGTGCCGAGAGTGCGACAGCGGACAGCAGTTCGAAGGGTGTGGTGTATTCGAGTTCGGTTTTCGGGTGCGGGTTCAGTTCGCGAAGACGGCTGAACATCTCGATGACATCGGCCTTTTTCATGGGCTGTCCTTTTTCCGCGCCTTGGCGCGCGCGAGGGCTTCGAGTACGGCGTTTCGCGCGGTCGGTGCCGCGACGTCACTCTTGCTGGTGGCGAGCCGTTCGTCACGCGCGGCGCGCTCCCGACCCAGGCGTGCCTCGCGACGCGCGAAGTGGATGCGTGCGGCGTCGGCGTAACGGCGGTCGTCGGCCTGGGCCAGTGGCATGGGATCCAGCGTGATGCAATCGACCGGGCAGACGGGAACGCACAGCTCGCAACCCGTGCAGAGGTCGCTGATCACCGCATGCATCAACTTCGCCGCACCGACGATCGCATCGACCGGGCAGGCCTGGATGCACTTGGTGCAGCCGATGCAGTCCGCTTCGATCACGCGTGCCAGCGTGCGCGGCTTTTCGACGCCGCGAGAGGTGTCCAGCGGGACGACAGGGCGATCCAGCAGGGCAGCAAGGCGCGCGATACCGACATGGCCGCCCGGCGGGCAGCGGTCGATGCCGGCCWCGCCCGCGGCGATGGCGTCAGCGTAGGGAAGGCAGCCATGGAAGCCGCACTGCTCGCATTGGGTCTGCGGGAGCAGTGCGTCGATCCGGTCGGCGAGCGTTGGCGTCATGGCTGGCGCGTTGCCGAAGGGTGGATCAGCGAACGGTGGCGCCCGGCGCCGCGCCCTGGTCGGCGTCGAGCAGGAACAGGTCTGCGCCACCATCGCCCGCCGAGAGGATCATCCCTTCGGACAGGCCGAAGCGCATCTTGCGCGGCGCGAGGTTGGCGATGAACACGACGTTGCGACCGACCAGCTTTTCGGGCTCGCCATAGGCGGCGCGGATACCCGAGAAGATCTGGCGCTTGCCCAGCGGGCCAGCATCGAGTTCGAAGCGCAGCAGCTTGTCGGAGCCGTCGACGAATTCGCAGGCCAGCACCTTGCCGATGCGCAGGTCGAGCTTGGCGAAGTCGTCAATGGAAATGGTGGCGGCCGTCTCGGCGGCGGGGGCGGTGTCGGTCATGGGCTGGGTGGCTTCTTTGGACTTGAACGGTTTCTTGGCGGCGGGCGCATTCGCCTTGGCCTGCTCGGCGGGCGTCAGCGATTCCTTCGATGCATCGACCATCGCTTCGATCTTCTTCGGATCAAGGCGGCCGAACAGCGGTGTGAAGGCGTTGACGGTGTGGCCATGCAGTTCACGGCGGGCGTCGGCGAAACTGTCGACGGGTGCGCCCAGGAAAGCCTCGGCAGCGGCGACGGTCGTCGGCAGGATCGGCTTGAGCATGCCGGACAGCAAGCGGAAGGCGTTGATCGCGAACGAGCAGACCTGCTGCAGTTCGTCGCGGCGCGCCTCGTCCCGTGCAATGACCCAGGGGGCCTTGGCGGCGATATAGCCGTTCACGGCATCGGACATGGCGACGAAGCGACGCGAGACTTCGGCGAAATCATCCGCGTCGTAAACCGTCTCGATGCCGTCGTACTGAGCGAGCAGGTCGAGCCAGATGGCCTGGGCTTCGTCGTCGAAACGATCGGCCAGCTTGCCGGCGAAATGCGTATGCAGGAACCCGGCGGTGCGGCTGGCGATGTTCGCCCACTTGCCGACGAGGTGCGAGTTGACGCGATCTTCGAACGACTTCAGGTCGAGATCGACATCGACCGGCGTGGCGCTGAGCATCGTCGCGAAGTAATAGCGCAACGCTTCCGGATCCAGGCCTGACGCTAGGTATGTGCGTGCCTGGATGAAGGTGCCGCGCGACTTCGACATCTTCGCGCCGTTCACTGTCAGGTAGCCATTGACGTGTAGTGCCGTCGGCACGCGCATCTTCGCGCCATGCAACATCGCCGGCCAGAACAGGCCATGGAAGTTGATGATGTCCTTGCCGACGAAGTGGTGCATCTCGGCCGTGCTGTCCGGACCGAGGAAGTCGTCGAAGCGCAGGTCGGTGCGGTCGCAGAGCGCCTTGAAGGAAGCCAGATAACCCACCGGCGCGTCGAGCCAGACATAGAAGAACTTGCCGGGCGCGTCGGGAATCGGGAAGCCGAAGTAGGGCGCATCGCGGGAGATGTCCCAATCGCGCAGGCCGCCGTCGAGCCACTCGGCAAGCTTCGCGGTGACACCGCTGTTGGCGACCGGCTTTCCACCGGTGAGCTTGCCCGCGAACCAGTCGCGCAGCAGCTGCTCGAACTTGCCCAGTTCGAAGAAGTAGTGCTCCGAGTCGCGCAGGATCGGCGTCGCGCCGGACATCACCGAATAAGGGTTGATCAGGTCGGTGGGCGCATACGTGGCGCCGCAGTTCTCGCAGTTGTCGCCGTACTGGTCGGGCGTGCCGCAGTTCGGGCAGGTGCCCTTGATGTAGCGGTCCGGCARGAACATGTCGCGCTCGGGATCGTACAACTGCTGGATGTCGCGACGGACGATGTAACCGGCGTCGCGCAGGCGCGTGTAGATCGAGGTCGCGAGTTCGCGATTCTCGGGCGAGTGCGTCGTGTGGTACTGGTCGTAGCTGAAGTGGAAGTCGGTGAAGTCCGCTTCGTGACCCGCGCGGATGTCCGCGATGTAGTCCTCCGGCGTCTTACCGACCTTCTCGGCCGCGAGCATGATCGGCGTGCCGTGGGCGTCTTCACCGGCGACGTACCACACCTCGTTGCCCTGCATGCGATGCGCACGCGCCCAGATGTCGGCCTGGATATAGCCGAGCATGTGGCCCAGGTGCAGCGGGCCGTTGGCGTAGGGTAGGGCGTTCGTTACGAGTATGCGGCGGGCCATGATTCGCGCGGTCGGCTGATGGACCGGGGATTATGGCATGTAGGAAATGTAGGAGCCGCTCCAGCGGCGAAACGGACATGTGGGAGCCGCTTCAGCGGCGAAAAGCCAACGGAGCGGTTTAGCCGCGACGCCAATCGCCGATAAATCGGCTCCCACAAAAAGCCCTGCTTTAGTCGGCCCGGACCCATTCCTGGCTGCGGCCGATCAGCGAGAAGCCGATGTAGCCGTGGACGTCGAGCTTCTTGCCGCCGTCGACCAGCTTCACCGTGACCTTGTAGATCTTGCCCTTGGCCGGGTCGAGGATCTGGCCGCCGGACCATTCGTCGCCGTCCTTCTTCAGGCCCCACATGATGGTCATGCCTTCGATCGGCTTGTCTTTGCGCTCGCCGTCGCACTTCTTGCAGACCGGATGGATGTCGTTCGGGTCGTCGGGCTTGAGTACCTGGAGCACCTTGCCCTGGAGCAGGCCGCCGTTATCGGTGATCTCCACGATGGACTTCACCTGGTGGGTGTCGTCGTCGATGGTCTTCCACTTGCCGACCGGCGTGTCGGTGGCGGCCAGGGCGGGGAGGGCGCTCGCGGCGAAGGCGAGGGCAAAGGTGGCGCGGATCAGCGGCTTCATGTGTTGCGGGGCTCCCCATACGGTCAGGTATGGCCGGAGCCTGACGAGGCGCGTTGCGGGCGTCAAGCTGCAACGCGCCAGAGGGCGGCCCTGACGGGCAAGCCCGGCGGGAGCGGGCACGCACTGGCATAATGGGCGATCTTCGATTTTGCTCAAAACTCCTCATGACCCAGCCCACCGAAACCCTCGTACGCGGTCTGCTCGATCGCGTCATCGACCCTCATTCCGGTCAGGCGCTCAGCGCCGCGGTTCGCGCCGTGGGCGTGGACGGTAGCCGCGTGTCGGTCGATATCCAGCTTGGCTACCCGGCCGTGGGCTACGTGGAGAGGGCCGCCGCCGAGGCGAAAGCGGCGCTGGAAGCCGATCCGGCCATCGACGCGGCGGCTGTGTCGGTCACCTGGCGCGTCCACGCGCACAAGGTGCAGGGCCAGCTGGCGCCCCTGCCGGGCGTGAAGAACATCATTGCCGTCGCGTCGGGCAAGGGCGGCGTGGGCAAGTCCACCGTCTCGGTCAACCTCGCCCTGGCCCTCGTAGCTGAAGGCGCCACAGTGGGCATCCTCGACGCTGACATCTACGGCCCCAGCCAGCCGCGCATGCTCGGCCTGACCGGCAAGCCCAGCTCGCCGGACGGCAAGAGCATCGTGCCGATGCGTGCCCACGGCCTGCAGGCCATGTCGATCGGCGTGCTGATCGAAGAGGACACGCCGATGATCTGGCGCGGCCCCATGGTCACCCAGGCCCTGATGCAGCTGCTGACGGACACCCGCTGGGAGGAGCTCGACTACCTCATCATCGACCTGCCCCCGGGCACGGGCGACATCCAGCTGACCCTGTCACAGAAGGTGCCGGTCTCCGGCGCGATCATCGTCACGACCCCGCAGGACATCGCGTTACTCGACGCCCGCAAGGCGCTGGGCATGTTCCGCAAGGTGGAAGTGCCGGTGCTGGGTGTGGTCGAAAACATGGCTACGCACATCTGCTCGAACTGCGGCCACGAAGAGCACATCTTCGGTCAGGGCGGCGGGGCGCGCATGGCGGCAGAGGCTGGCATCCCCTACCTGGGCGACCTGCCGCTGGATATCCGCATCCGGCAGCAGTCGGACGAGGGCAAGCCCACGGTGGCGGCCATCCCCGACTCCGACCTGACGGCCCGCTACCGCGCCATTGCGCGCTCGACCGCGGCCCGGCTGTCGTTGCAGGCCCGCAACAAGGCCATTTCCTTCCCCAAGATCGTCATCCAGAACACGTAAGTAGCGTGTTCGACGGCGTTCCTATACCTTTCCGGCTCCAGCGAGGGAGATCAGTTAGTGAGCATCAAGTCCGACAAGTGGATCCGCCGCATGGCCGCGGAGCACGGCATGATCGAGCCGTTCGCGCCTGGCCAGGTCAAAGAGCGCGACGGCCAACGCCTGGTGTCCTATGGCACGTCCAGCTACGGCTACGATGTCCGCTGCGCTGCCGAGTTCAAGGTGTTCACGAACATCAACTCGACCATCGTCGATCCGAAAGCCTTCGACGAGCGCAGCTTCGTCGACGTGCATTCGGATGTCTGCATCATCCCGCCGAACTCGTTCGCACTGGCCCGCACGGTTGAGTACTTCCGTATTCCGCGCCAGGTACTGACGATCTGCCTGGGCAAAAGCACCTATGCCCGCTGCGGCATCATCGTGAACGTGACGCCGCTGGAG
>NZ_JBFUIT010000259.1:0-5774 GCF_056401735.1 Luteibacter sp. P4_D7_3 | reverse complement strand
CCCTGGCCGAGGTCGAGGTGCTCCTGCGTCGTTTTCCGCCAGGTGGCGCCGTCGAGGCGCTGCACTGGCGTAGTCCCCGTCCGTTGTCGGCCGCCGCGCTCGTGCGTACGTCGACGGGCGAGGTCTTCGTAAAACGTCACCACCGGAGCGTGCGCTCGACGGCGACGCTGGCCGAGGAGCACGGCTTCGCCACACACCTGCGGCAACGCGGTATTGCCGTGCCGAAGGTGATGACGGACATCGACGGTGCGTCGGCGGTCGCGATCGGCGAGTGGGTCTACGAAGTGCATGCGCCAGCACTCGGTGTCGATGTCTACCGCGACGCCTTCTCCTGGTCGCCGATCGGCGGCATCGCCCATGCGCGAGCCGCGGGTGCGATGCTGGGGCGGTTGCATGCGGCCGCTCGGGATTACCGCGCGCCGCAGCGGACCACGCAACTGCTGGTGGCGCGGGCAGACATTCTCTCGTCGGCAGATCCGTTGCTGGCTATCGACGCCGCGCTTTCGTCGCGTCCTTCGCTGGAGGCGTACCTGCGCGAGCGCGACTGGCGTGCGGAGATCGGCGAGGCCATTGCACCCTGGCATGCGCGTGCCGTTGAGGGTATCTCCCGCCAACCACGATCATGGACCCACGGCGACTGGCACGTATCGAACCTGTGCTGGAGCGACGGCGGCGATGAGGCGCGGATCACCGACGTACTCGACCTGGGCCTTTCCGCCGTGACGTTCGGCTTGTTCGACCTGGCGACGGCGATTGAACGCAACGCCATCGCATGGCTCGATATCGCGCAGGGAGACATCGGTCGCACCGACCTCGCGCTCGCCCTGATCGAGGGCTACCGGGAGGTATGCCCCTTGGCCGCCGACGACCTGGATCTGCTCGCCGACCTCCTGCCGATCGTCCACCTCGATTTCGCCCTGTCCGAGGTCGAGTACTTCGAGGGCGTGACGGGTCGTCGCGACCACGCCGATGTGGCCTACCACACCTTCCTGCGCGGGCATGCCGCCTGGTTCATCGGGGCGCAGGGGCAGGCGCTGCTCGACGCGATCCGCCACGCGGGCGGCTGATTCGTGGTTCAATAGCCGTTCTAGAAGCGGGGGTGCCTGGCGTTGCCAGGCTGAGAGAKTCCCTTGGAACCTGACCCGGTTAGTACCGGCGTAGGGAGCTTGCAGAGCCACGGACGTCCCGGGACGACGTGGCTCGCCGTCGCTTCGTCCGTGAACCTGAAGACGACGATGACTTTTTACCGTACCCCGCTGGCCGTGGCCTTGTTCTCCCTGCTCGGTGTTGCGCACGCCGCCGACGATACGACGCCCCAGAAGGCGCGTACGCTGCCGACGGTGGATGTGAACGCCACGACCACCACCGGTTACCAGGCCGCCGATTCCCAGTTGGACACCTTCGGCAGCTTCGGCAACGCGCCCTTGCACGATACGCCGGCGGCGATCACCGTCATCACCCGCGCGCAGCTCGACGACCGCCAGCCGAGGACGCTCAGCGAACTGGTACGCGGTGATTCGGCGATCAACGACAACTACGCGCCGGCGGGCTACTACCAGGACGTTTCGATCCGCGGCTTCCCGCTGGACCTTGCCACGGGCTTTCGCTTCAACGGCATGATCGAGTCGGCCGAGCAATTGCCCGGGCTCGAAGGCAAGGAGCGCGTCGAAGTGCTGAAGGGTCTTGGTGGCCTGGAAGCCGGCGTGGTCGAGCCGGGCGGCCTGATCAACTACGTGAGCAAGCGTCCTGCCGACGTGCACAGCGTGACGATCGGGACGGATTCGCACGGGTCCAGCTACGAGGCCGTCGATCTGGGGGCATGGTTCACACCATCCTTCGGCCTGCGCGTGAATGCGGCGAATGAGCAGACGCACGCCGCCATCGAACATACCGACGGACGACGCAGCTTCGTGTCTCTCGGTGCCGACTGGAAGATCACCGACCAGGCAACCCTGCAACTGGACACGGACTACCAGACCAGCGGTCAACGCTCGGCGTCCGGTTACCAGCTGCTGGGCGGTACGCAGATTCCCGAGCATCCCAGTCGTACGCGCCTGCTCGGTTACGAGCCCTGGCAGCGTCCTGTCGGCATCCACTCGAGCAACACGTCGCTACGCTTCAACTACCACTTCGACGACAGCTGGAATGCGCAGGTCTCGGCAGGTCACAGCCATACGGTGATCGACGATAACGTCGCCTTCGCTTACGGCTGCTTCTATGCCGCGTCATGTGCGTCGGGCGCGACGCCGGGCTACTTCTTCGCTCCCAATGGCGACTACGATGTCTATGACTACCGTAGTCCGGACGACACGCGACAGAACGACGAACTGCGCGCGGTCGTCACGGGAACGTTCTCGACGGGTGCGATCGACCACGAAGTGAACGTCGGTGCCAGCGCGTTCCGCCGCACCGTGGATCAGCGTCCCTACGTGTACGACTATGTCGGCACCGCGAATATCGACGATCGTACGCCGCCGTATTTCGATCCTTCACCCAACGAGCCGGGCCCTTCGGCGCGCCRCCTGACCAGCTGGCAGCGCACGCTGTTCACGATCGACCGCGTGCATCTGGGCGAGACATGGCAGGTCCTTGCCGGTGCTCGCCTGGTCAAGCTCGACGAGCGTGCGTATGACGACAGTGGTGCCCTCGAGCGCGATACGCGGATGACGAAGACGCTGCCGCAGGCGGCCGTGCTGTGGCAGCCGACGGCGCCCCTGACGACCTACATCAGCTACGGCGAAGGCCTGTCGCTGGGGCGCGAGGCACCTTACTGGACATCGAACGGCGGTACCACGCTGGCACCGTTGCAGTCGCGCCAGGTCGAGGCCGGCGTGAAGTATGCGGTCAGCGATGTCCTGGACCTGCAGGCGGCGGTCTACCGGATTCGCCAGGCCTACCAGTTCGCCCGTCCCGACGACACGCCCGAAGGCTTCACCTTCGTCCAGCAGGGACAGGAGGTGCACACGGGTCTCGAGCTCAACCTGGCCGGGCGCGTGACCGACAATCTTCGGCTGACCGCCAGCGCCAACGTGATTCGTGCGCGTGCCGAGAATACGGGCACGCCGGATTATGAAGATCATCAGGTCGTCAACGTACCCCGCTGGCGGACGGCCGTGTACGCCGACTACACCTTGCCTTTCGYCCCGCAACTGGCGGTGCTCGGTGGCTGGCGCTATGCGGGTACCAACGTGGCCACGCCGAACGGGGACACGCGCGTCCCGGCGTACCATGTGTTCGACGCGGGCCTTCGTTTCGTCACGGCGGTCGGCGGTCATGCGATGACCTGGCGGCTCAACGTGGACAACGTGTTCAACCACTTCTACTGGCGCGATACAGGTACGTCGGGTGGTGATAGCTATCTCTTCCCCGGCATGCCGCGACTTGCCCGCCTTTCGATGACTTATGACTTTTGAGCTTTCGCTGTTCGAACTTTCCGCCGCGCTGGTCAGCGCGGCGGGCGTCTGGCTGACCGCGCGGCGCAGTCCCTGGTGCTGGCCGGTGGGCCTGGTATCGGTGATTGCCTACGCGTGGATTTTCGTCGATGCCAAGCTGTACTCGGATACGATGCTGCAGGTGATTTTTGCCTTCCTGATTCTTTACGGATGGCATCGATGGTCGCGTCACCTCGACGGCAGCGGTCATGTCCGCGTTGCGGAACTGGACACGCGGAGCGCAACGCGACACCTCGCCGTCGGCACGGCCGCGGCGCTGGCGCTCGGGTACGCGATGCACAGGTACACCGACGCCTCGTTGCCGTGGCTGGATGCAGCGCTTACCGCCTTCAGCCTCGTCGCCCAGTGGTGGCAGGCACGACGACACGCCGCTGCCTGGTGGCTATGGATCGCGGTCGACGTCATCTATGTCGGCGAGTACGTCTACAAGTCGCTGCCGATCACGGCCGTGCTGTATGCGGGATTTGTCGTCCTCGCCGCCATAGGCCTGCGCGCTTGGCGACGAGAACGTGCCGAGCCAGTGACAGCCTGATAGTTCTCGGACAGCTAGAGCTTCGGGATGCGGATGCGGCTGACCATCAACGCGCCGGATGCGGCGAACATCAGCGCCAGCGGATGCAGGCCGAGCGAAGCGATCCGGACATTGCCGAGCCAGAGGTTCTCGTGCAGGGCGCCCATCGAGGCGGCGATGCAGAGCACGGCGACCAGGACGATCGATGTTGGAATGGGCGTGCCCTCGAAGTAAGTGACCTTGCCCTCGGCGTTCGAATGATCCTCGGCCGTGACGTTGTATCGCGCCAGGCGTGAGACGCCGCAGCAGACGAACATGAGCAGGATCGCGCGGTCCAGGCCACCCTGCATGCCGCAGCCATAGCCAATGACGGCGGGCGCCACACCGAACGAGATCACATCGGCAAGGGAGTCCAGTTCCCGGCCGAGCAGCGATGCCCGCTGGCGCCACCGCGCAATACGGCCGTCGAGGACGTCGAAGATCAGCGCCAACAGGACCAGTGCGCACGCCATGTAAAGGTGCCAGACGCCGCCTTCCTGCAGGTAGGTCATGGTCGAGAAAAGCGCGCCGACACCACTGGCCGCATTGCCCAGCGTGAACCAGTCGGCCAGTGCGAAGTCACGAATCATGGAAAACGGGCGCGGTTTCGTCGTCATCGGTTCGCTCGGGCGGGTGGTCGTGCGAGTTTACAAGGGACGGCGAACCCTAGAGGGCGCCCGCCGGCTGCACGAGCACGTCGAGGAAGGCCTGGGCGAGACGGCCCGGTGCTTCGCCTTGACGGGCGCGGTATCCGACGACGATTTCCCAGCACGGTTCCTCGGCCTCGGCGATGTCGGCGAACGCGATGGGCCTGGCGTGGCGGTCGTCGCGGCGAATCTTCGCGATCGACTCCGGCACCAGCGCGATGCCGAGGCCCTGCGCGGCGAGTTCAAGCAACATGCCCATGTCGTTGACCTCGAACCGGGTACGGCGACTCAGGCCTGCCTCGGCGAAAGCGTTGTCGATCAGCTGGCGCATGCCCCAGTCGGAGCGCAGATCGACATAGCTTTCCTGCGCAAGGTCACCCAGCGTCACATCGTGGGCACCGGCCAGCCGATGCTTGGGCGGGCACACGGCCACGAGGCCTTCGCAGACCAGCAGCTTCGTGACCACGTCGGCGACAGGCAGCGCAGGTGGCTGGGTAAAAGCGATATCCAGGTGGCCGTCGCGCACTTCTTCCAGAAGATGGGCGGTGCCGTCGAAACGAAGCTCGATGTCGATGCCGCCAAAGGCGTCGCGGAATCGCCCGAGGGTGGTTGGAAGGTCGATGAAGGGGGCCAGGCTCTGAATAGCGCCGATGCGCAGCCTTCCCCGGGCGAGACCGTGCACCTGGGTCACCGCCATACGCGCCGAGCGTGCCGCATCGAGCACCCGGTGCGCTTCCTCCAGCAAGACCGTGCCCGCCACCGTGAGGGCCACGCTACGCGTGGTGCGGACGAACAGCGGGCCACCGAGTTCGTCTTCCAGGCTGCGGATGGTTTGGGAAAGGCCGGACTGGACCACGTTGAGGCGCTGGGCCGCCCGCGTGAAGTGACGCTCCTCCGCGACGGCGACAAAGTACTCGAGTTGCTTGAGATCCATGGGTATTGAGTGTGCGTGGTGCTTAATACGATCAGAATTTTCCATTTTACAGATGAATGAGGCCGACGCTAACGTGAGCGGGTTAACTCCCCACAAGGAATCCCCATGGAATATCGACTGCTTGGCCGTTCCGGCCTCAAAGTCTCCACCCTCACGATGGGCACGATGACCTTCGGCGGCCAGGGCAAGTT
>NZ_JBFUIT010000258.1:0-5783 GCF_056401735.1 Luteibacter sp. P4_D7_3 | reverse complement strand
GTACCGCAGTATTCCACTGAAGCTCTTTGCTATCCGGAACCGCGTAGCCGGTGAAGCAGGCGCGGAAATCGCCCGTCCCCTTGTCATGCCATTGAATCATGCCCTTGGGTTCAAGCTCCACGAAGCGGATGCCGACCTGGTTGCCCCACTTGTCGATGAACGACAACGTGTACCGGTGCACGGAGTCGGGATTGGTGACGCGGGGCTTGCGGGTCCCTCCCTCGTCACCACCGACCGTGCTCTCGGGATTGACCCCCTTGCCATGCGCCTCGATGCCGTGGTCGTCACCGACGAGGACGTCGCGCACCCACGGGAACTGGCTGATCTTCCCGACTTCCGGCTTCACGCCATAGATGGGCAGCGACGATTCGAGCCCACTGTCATGCTCCGCCCCGCAAGGATCGATGCTCGTGCCGTTGGACGCGTAGATCCATCCGTCGCGACACTGCACCCGTGCACAAAGCGTCACGCTCTCGTACAGGTTTCCGTAGCAGGCGACATAGAAATAGCAAAAGCGACTTGCCTGAGGAGACGACGGCGGTTCATCCCGTTCACCAGCATCACGCTTCGTGCCGTCGGGATAGGGAAGGTAACCCTTGTAATGCGTCGCGTCGTAATCCTTGTCGACACCGAGGCTGGTGACCCACTTCGGTCCGATATCGATGGGAAGTGCATCCATTCCGTCGTAGAAGCCGATGGTCAGGCTCTTGAGCTCTGCCGCCGTCAGCTCGGCGGGCTTGTGGGTGATCAGGTCGGTGATCGCGTACTCGATCTTGACTTTGACCTGCGCCAGGCCGTTTACGTAAACCTTGTCGCTCGACGAGACTTTGGCAAGCTTCAATGTCGTGACCTGCCATAGTGGATTGACGCTCGAGGGAAGTCTGACGTTGCTATCGAACGCGTGGCCGGGGCCCGGGCGGGTCTGGATGGGCTTAGCCGCACCGGGAGGGAGAATGGATGCGGCCGCGTAGGCCTCCGGGTCGCAGGGGTTTCCACCCGTGATCCAGAAATCGATCTCCTGTACGGCCTTTGTGCTGGATACCGCCAGCGCGCCATATTCGATCGTCCAGCCGGAAAGCGCCGATCCATCGGCATAATTCACCAGCGTCAGCAGGGTCTTGAGTTCGTCGACGGGGATCTCGACGACATCGCCTGCAGCGCTCACCGCCGAAAGAGAAACCCGGACCCGCACTTCAGCCTTGCCGGGCCTTTTGGGCGGCGGCGGCGAGCTTGTCACGGGGGCGACAACGAACGTGTTGAGCTTCGTCCATTGCGTTGCGCCCGGCGCAGGCATGCGATGCGCCGGACTCACCGTCGAAGAATCGTTCCTACCTTCAAATTCTTCCACGAGTGTTTCTTCCAGCGTCGTCGTGGTCGACGATGTCTTGCGTATCGTAGATTTCGTGGTTTTCACTCTGAACCTCCTGGAATGCGAGAGTGATATGGCTCGGTTTATATGACTGCCGTCGGCTTTGCGTAGCTACCAGTTCGAAATCACGTAGAAATCCCCTCCGATCGATGAATCGCCATCGCCCACGCGAACGCGGTGTCCATTGCCGAACTCATCGATGAATATGACATTCCGAGCAAAGACGTCCGGTGGATCGCTTCCGTCATAACCCCAGGTGAAGTGCCAATTCGGGCGGAAAAGGTGCTGCATGTAGAGGATGGCGCCCTCCTCATAATTCTCAACGCCGCCTATATTGTTGTATACGTAATAGTTGCTGAGATAATCCGGGATGTCATAGAACGACGTTCCCGCGCCATGTTCCTTGGCGCAGGTCGTGAATACCCCTTCCCAGCTGGCCCCGGGCACGGCACCACCGCTCCCCGGACTCTTCGTGATCTTGAAGTCGCCGTTGTCCGCATGGACATTGACAGTCCCATTGATGACGCCGCCGGCGTCGGCGACATGCAGGAGGTTGATCCGCCGCCCGTTGTAGAGCAGCGTGATGTACACGTTATGGATCGTAAAGAAGCTGTTGTCGCTGTGGTCGCCCCACCGGTGCTGAAAGTTGGACGGCGGAAGGTTGAGCGGAGGGCGGGCGTCGACATTGACGGAACTGTCGAACTGGTTGCCCGAGGCACCGGGGCGCGTTTCAATGGGCTGGGAGGCTTGCGGCGGTTTGACGGAAGCTGCGATCCTGAGCGAGTCGACGCGATCACACGTTACGTAATACGTAACGGCAACCTGATCGGGGKCCAACCCACCCTTGCCCTGCGGACGATTGTCATGCGGCACATAGTTACTCGATGACTTTCCGGGTGCATTCGAGATCGCCCAATCGGCATCAGAATATTCGTTCTCGTCCCAATGAGCCGTCCATCCGCCGGGTAGCAGCTCACCCGTGTTGTAGTCGATGAGATTCACCATCGCTTTGAGTTCTGACTCCGGCACGGAAACATACGCACCGCTGGCGTTTCGCGGTGAAAGGACCACGCGGACCTTGACCTGCTGTCGTCCGTTGGCAAATACCTTCACCTGCGGGAYGGTTTCCATTTTGTTTTTTCCACCCGCCCTGGGCGGATACTCGATGAAGAACGTTTGCAGGTGATGCCATGCAGTCTCTGTCGGGCCGACGCGCCTGTCATGCGGAAGTCTACGCGGGAGCTCCCGCTCCGCCTCACCACGGGCATGCCATACCGTGTCACTACCTTCTTCCTCCACCACCTGGACATTCGTGGTGGTTTCGGTGCGCGTGATTTCCGTCCGTGTCGTCCGCTTCGTCGTCTTCACTCTGAACCTCCTGGAATGCGAGAGTGGGTACTGCCTTTCGAGTGTCCTGCCGAACCGCCGGCCGCGACAATAGCCTGGAAGGGGTGGGTGCGGGGAATCGCTATTTGATATCGGCAGTCAGCATCCAACCGCTTATCAGCCAAGACTTTTTTGCGACGATTCCGTCGCAGAGCATTCCGTGGCAGCATCCCGTCATGCGCACCGACTATCTGATCCGTCCCATTGAACCGCGCGACGATGCCGACATGGCCGCCGTGATCCGCCACGTCATGCCTGAATTCGGCGCCGATGGCCCCGGGTTCGCCATCCATGACCCCGAAGTGGATGCACTTTCCGCCGCCTACGCACGGCCGCGCCATGCCTACTTCGTCGTCGAAAAGGACGGCCATGCGATCGGCGGCGCAGGCATCGCCCCACTGGAAGGCGGCGACGACGATACCTGCGAGCTTCGCAAGATGTATTTCTTACCCAAGGCACGCGGCATCGGCGCGGCCTCACGGCTCATGCGCCGCTGCCTGGATGCGGCGCGCCGCGCGGGCTTCCAGCGCATCTACCTGGAAACGCTGACCGGCATGGACGCGGCGCAGGTGCTTTACCTGCGTCATGGTTTTGCGCGCATCGATGCGCCGATGGGCGGCACCGGCCATTTCAGCTGCGATCGCTTTTTCCTGCGTCATCTCAACGACGGCGACCTCATCGTGGCGCCGGAGCCGCCGACTCTGCTGTTCGCGATCGACGACCCGGGCCGCGAGGACGTGCTGCCCTTGATCGAGCAATTGCACGGCTACCTCTCCGACCTCTATCACCAGCCCCTGCCCTACCACGTGGGCGTGGAAAGCCTGCGGCAACCCCACGTGACCTTCATGACGGCGCGCGTCGATGGAACGCCACTGGCATGCGGTGCAGGTGTGGACCACGGCGATTACGTGGAACTGAAGTACATGTATGTCGTGCCAGCGTGCCGCGGCATGGGGCTGGGCAAGGAAATGCTGGAAGCGCTCGAGGCCCAGGTACGTGCCGCCGGCGGGACGAAGGTGAAGCTGGAAACCGGCACGGCGCAGACCGAGTCGATCGAACTCTACGAGCGCTCCGGCTATCGCCGCTGCCCGCCCTTCGGCGATCATCACGCCCATCCCGCCAGCATCTTCATGGAAAAACCGCTTTGATCCGCATCGCCACCGGGGCAGACGCCGCCGCCTGCCACGCCATTTACGCACCCATCGTCGAGACCAGCGCGATCACCTTCGAGACCGAGCTGCCCGGCGAAGACGCCATGCGCGGCCGCATCCTTGCACGTCTGGCCACTCACCCCTGGCTCGTCTGGGAAGAAGACGGCGCCGTGCTCGCCTATGCGTACGGCGGACGCTTTCGCGAGCGCGCGGCCTACGACTGGATCGCCGAGACCTCGATCTACGTGGACGAAAAGGCCCGCCGCCGTGGCATCGCCCGACGGCTCTACGGCGCTGTGCTTGGCGCCATGCGCCTGCAGGGCATCAACCAAGCCGTGGGCGTGATCACCCTGCCCGGCGACACCAGCGTGGCGATGCACGAGGCGATGGGTTTCGCGCCTGCCGGCATCTGGCCGAAGGCCGGCTACAAGCTGGGGCAGTGGTGGGACGTGGGGGTGTGGAGCCTGTTCCTGTCGGAGCCCGAGACGCCGCCGGTGGCGGTGATTCCGTTTGCGGAGCTGGCCGCCTCCGGGGCCGTCGATCGGTTTCTCAGAGACCTCTGAACTTCCGGGGACGCCCCGTGGGAGCCGCTTCAGCGGCGATGCGTTCTGGCCGCAGCCTGGCCCGCTGCCGCGGGATCGCCGCTGAAGCGGCTCCCACACTATTCGGGCTCGCCACAGGAGCGGAGCCCTCCCTGCCGCGGCGCGGCAAGCCGGCCGGGTGGCCCCTCGGCTAAGATTGGCTTCTTTGCCAGTCGTACCAGCGGAGTATTCATGCAGCTCGAACAGGTCAGGGCCGTCATCACCGGCGGCGCATCCGGTCTCGGCCACGCCGTCGCGCAGCGCCTCGTCGCCGCGGGCGCGAAGGTCGCCCTCTTCGACGTGAACGAAGAAAAGGGCCATGCGGCCGTCGCCGCCCTCGGCAAGAACGCGAGCTTCCAGCGCACCGACGTCACCTCCGAGGAAGGCGTGACGGCCAATGTCGCCGCTGCGCAGGCCGCGATGGGTGGCCTCAATGTCGTGGTCAACTGCGCCGGCATCCTCGGCGCCGGCCGCGTGCTCGGCAAGGAAGGCCCGATGCCCCTGTCCACCTTCTCGGGCACGGTCATGGTGAACCTGGTGGGCAGCTTCAACGTGGCCAAGGCCGCTGCGCAGCTCATCCAGGCCAATGCCGCCGGTGAAGACGGCGAGCGTGGCGTGATCATCAACACGGCCTCGGTCGCCGCCTATGAAGGCCAGATCGGCCAGGCCGCCTACTCCGCCTCGAAGGGCGGCGTCGTCGGCATGACGCTCCCTATGGCTCGCGAACTGGCGCGTTTCGGCATCCGCGTGAACACCATCGCGCCGGGCATCTTCTGGACGCCCATGGTCGACGGAATGCCGCCGGCCGTGCAGGAGTCGCTGTCCGCCTCGATTCCCTTCCCGTCGCGCCTTGGTCGCCCCGAGGAATTTGCCGACACCGTGGCCTTCATCATCAACAGCCGCTATCTCAACGGCGAAACGATCCGTCTTGACGGCGCCGTCCGCCTCGCCCCGAAATAATCGCTCCCACGCAATCCACTCCAAAGACATCGAAGTCGAACGCCATGAAAGCATCTGATGTGAAGAAAGGTAATGTCGTCGAGCACGACGGCACCGTGTACCAGGTCCGCGATATCGAACGCAGCTCGCCCTCGGCGCGCGGCGGCAACGTGACCTTCCGGTTCACGCTGTACTCGATCCCGGGCCAGCGCAAGTTCGACCTGAGCCTGCGCGCCGAAGACGACCTGAAGGAGGTCAGCCTCGAGCGCCGCCAGGCAAAATTCTCGTACATGGACGGCGACAACTTCGTCTTCATGGAMGACGAGGACTACACCCAGTACACGCTCGGTCCCGATG
>NZ_JBFUIT010000257.1:0-5818 GCF_056401735.1 Luteibacter sp. P4_D7_3 | reverse complement strand
GTCCAACCCGTCACTCGGTGGCCCACGACGATAGTGGGACGAAAGATCGTCACAGGCAGTCGGGACGCCGACGACAACAACGCCAGGGAGTATTCCGCGCAGCGCTTGCTCACCTGGTACGGATTGACGCAATTGCCACCGAAGTGCAGCGATTCGTCTACCTGGCCGCCATCCAGTCCAACCACGTAGGCAGTCGACATGTAGTAGAAGCGGCGGCATTGGGGAACGTGGGTTGCCACGTATCCGTACAGCTCACTCGTCATGCCGACGTTCGTGGCGAATGACTGGGGAAGCTTGCTTTTCCCCATACTCATATCCGCTGCGACGTGCCAGACATCGCTGATCGCCGCGAGACGAGCAGACGCCAACCTTGCCACGTAGCTATCGTGATCGACTTCGACGACGTCCAGGTGCTGGTCTAGCACCGTCTCGGGAAGGCTCGCCTCAAAGCCTTCCGCAGCAGCCCGGACGGCTGCGCGCGTTCGTTCGCCATCGGGGTCATTTCGAGCCAGGGCGATGACCCGATCGGATCTTGCGAGAAAGGCTGCCGCCAACGCACTTCCGACAAAGCCCGTTGCTCCGGTGAGCAGGATCGTCTTCATGTCTCATCCTTGAGAGCCCCGTACTGGGGTCGAATCCCATGATGCGCCGCGCTGCGGGAAAATACACCGACGAGAGAAGCGTGTTTTCGGATGTGCCGTGGCCTCGGACGTGCACGATTGCCGTCATCGCGTAGTCCGGATCAGCCCACCGATTCCATATGCGTCAGCAACAGCCGCAGGCTTTCCCTTCCCTGCCAGTCGTTGACGGAAAGCTCGTACGCCACCCGCATGCGATCAGGCGGCGGCGTGCCGTCGTAACAGTTGAACATCACGGCATCGAGCGGCGCACCGCCCTGCGTGTGACGCAACTGCAGACGCAGGTGACGGCTCCCCATGGGCTTCCACGACGCGCATTCGAAGCGCGCTTCGAAGACCGGTGGCGGGAATCCCTGGCCCCAAGGGCCGGCATAGCGCAGCTGTTTGGCCAGGTCGAGCGTGTGGTCGCGGTAGTCGAGCTCGCCGTCCGTGTGGACGAGAGCCTGCAGACGTTCGTCGTCCAGATGCGCTCGTGCGGTCGCGTCGAATGCAGCAGCGAAACGATCGAAGTCATTAGCGCGAAGGCTGAGGCCGGCAGCCATGGCGTGGCCGCCGAATCGCAGGATCAGACCGGGATGCTTCGCGTCGATTTCCGCGAGCGCATCACGGATATGGAACCCCGGAATCGAACGCGCCGAACCGCGCAGCTCGTCGCTGTCGTCGCCAGCCGGCGCAAAGGCCATGACAGGACGATGCAGCTTCTCTTTCAGCTTGGACGCGATCAGCCCGACGATGCCCGGATGCCAGCCTTCGTCGAACAACGCGACGCCCACCGAGTCGATGTGTTTCGCACGCGCGACCATCACCTCGGCCTCGTCAACCATCCCCGCCTGCATCTCGCGGCGTTCCTGGTTGATCGTCGACAGCTGCTCGGCGTAACGGCGGGCCATGCCCACGTCATCGGTGAGCAGGCAGGCGACGCCCAGCGACATGTCTTCGAGGCGACCGGCCGCGTTGAGTCGCGGACCGATCGCAAACGCAAGATCCGTCGCGCCAACAGTCGCCAGCGAGCGGCCGCTCGCTTCGATCAACGCCGTGATACCGGCGCAGGCTTTCCCGGCGCGCATGCGTTTCAGGCCCGCTTCCACGAGCACGCGATTGTTGAAATCCAGCGGCACCAGATCGGCCACGGTACCCAGCGCCACGAGATCGAGCAGCGCGCTCAGGTCCGGTTCGCCGTCGGCGAAGTGACCGGCGTCGCGCATTGCGGCCCGAAGCGCCAGCAACAGATAGAACATCACACCGACGCCGGCGAGCGCCTTGCTCGGGAAACCGTCGCCTACGAGGTTCGGGTTCACCATGGCGTTGGCGTCGGGCAAGGTGTCTCCTGGCAGATGATGGTCCGTGATCAACACGTCGATATCACGGGCGCGGGCGGCGGCGACACCTGCGACGCTCGCCACGCCGTTGTCGACGGTGACGATGAGATCAGGCGACGGGTCCAGCGAAGCGACCAGTGCTTCGCTCAGGCCATAACCGTGGACAAAGCGATTGGGCACCACGTGACGGACGTGCCGTGCGCCCAATAGCCGCAGGCCACGCTCGGCCACGGCTGTACCGGTGGCGCCGTCGCAGTCGTAATCTCCCGCAATGRCGATGTGCCTGTCGCTCGCGATGGCTTCCATCAGCAAGGCGACCGCCGCGTCCATGCCGCCAAGCAGGGTCGGTGACAGCATCCTGGCAAGACGATGCTCGGCACCCTCAGGCGTGGGTACACCACGCGCCGCGTAGATGCGCTGGATCACCGGATGAACATGGGGCGGCCAGCCGCTCGGCGCGGTGGCGACGTGACGCTGACGCCAGACGCGCGCCGTCATGCCTTGCGCCAGAAGCGCAGGCGGTGGCTCTTGCGTATGACCATGCGAACGCCATCGGCGAAGGCGATGCGGATTTCGGTGCCGGCGTCGAGGCGTGCTTCGATGTTGGGCCACCAGACCTGTTCGAATTCGGCGGGCTGGATGTCCTGGAGGTCGAGCAGGCTGTAAGGCACCTCGTCAGTGCCTACGCTTTTTGTAGGAGCCGATTTATCGGCGATAGCAACCTTGCCGCCAGCACCCATCGCCGCTGAAGCGGCTCCTACAGAAGATCCGCCAGATTGCGCGAAGGCTGAGCGTGGTTGCACGTCCACGTTCGCGCGGTGACCCAGCGCCCACGCAAGCAAATCGTCGCTATAGATGCGACCCAGACCGCACTCGACCCAATCAGGCAACGCACCGGCGCCCCATAGCCATACGCTGTTGACCGGCGGCAGGCCACGCGCGACACGCGCGGCGTTGACCGGGTGGTTGTGCAGTACCACCTGCGCCTCATTGATCAGCGCGCGCCAGCGGCGGCCTTCCTCGCCCTTGGGCAGCTGTTCGAACAGGTCCGCCCCCAGTGCTTCCTCCGGCTCGGGGAACGAGGGCACGTCCACATAGGTCGGCAGACGCAACTGCCAGTGCTGCGAATCGCCGACGAGCAGCTTCATGCCTTCGGCTTCGAACGTCTCGGCAAGCGCGTTGACCAGCGCCATCGACTCTTCCAGGCGCAAACCAAGGTTGCCGCAGGCAAGCAGTCGCGCGCCGTTGAGTTCCGGCTGCACCCAGGCGGGGTCCGCCGAGAGCCACAAGGCGTCGCCGGCATCACCCGCCACGGACTGACGGATGAGCGCAGCCGCCGGCAGCGGCCCGCTCGGCCAGCGGAACTGCTCCGCCATGGCCACGAAGTAGCCGGGCATGGCAGCGGACAACGTCGTGCCGCGTGCCAGCCACGCCGCGAAGGCGGGCACGTAGCGAAGTTTCTCGCGACTCGGCAGCAGCACGTTGAGGGCAGCGCTCATGCTCAGACCTCGATCTGTTCCAGGATCCCGAGCCATTCCAGCTCAAGTGCTTCTTTCTCGCCACGCACTTCGGCCTGGCGCTGACCGAGCTTCATCAGGTCTGCGGTGCTGCCGCCATAAACGGTCGGATCAGCGAGCTTGCTTTCAATGTCGGTGAGTTCCTTGTCCATGGTCGCGATCAGCGTCTCGATCTTCTTCACCCGGGCGCGCAACGGCTTTTCCTTCTCACGCTCGTCGGCGCTGAGCTTGCGCTTTTCTTTGGCCGCTTCCTGCACCGGCGCGTTCTGCGGTGCCGAGGCGACAGCCGCGGTCTTGCGCGTGGTGCCACGCGTGCGCAACCACTTGGCGTAGTCGTCGAGGTCGCCATCGAACGCCTCTGCCTTGCCGTCAGCCACGCGCCAGAACTCGTCGCAGACCATGCCAAGAAGGTGGCGATCATGCGAGACCAGCACCAGCGCGCCGTCGAATTCGGCCAGCGCATCGGCCAGCGCTTCGCGCATGTCGAGGTCGAGATGGTTGGTCGGCTCGTCGAGCAGCAACAGGTTCGGCTTGTCCCACGCGATCAGCGCCAGGGCGAGACGCGCGCGCTCGCCACCGGAAAACTTGTCGACCGGTTCGAAGACGCGATCGGCCGGGAAGTTCCAGGTACCCAGATAGTCGCGCAGCACCTGTGCGCCGGCGTTAGGCGCCTTCTCCTGAAGATGGTCGAACGCGCTCCAGCCTTCATGCAGGCTTTCCACCGTGTGCTGGGCGAAGTAGCCGATCTTCATGTCCTTATGGAATGTGCGCTCGCCCACCATGGGCTCGAGCTCGCCGACCAGCGATTTCACCATCGTCGACTTACCGGCGCCGTTCGGGCCGAGCAGGCCGATGCGATCGCCCGCTTCCAGCCCGAAGGCGATGTCGCGGAGCACGACGTGGTCTCCGTAGCCTGCATCGATGTGATCGAGCTGCAGCATCGAGGTCGGCAGCCTGTCGGGCGTGGGGAACGTGAAGCTGAAGGAGCGTTCCGCACGCACCGCTTCGGTGCCGGCCATCTTTTCCAGGCGTTTCATGCGCGACTGCGCCTGCTTGGCTTTGGACGCCTTCGCCTTGAAGCGATCGATGAACGACTGCAGGTGGGCGCGCTCGGCCTGTTCGCGCACATGTGCGATCTGCTGCTGGCGGAGGTGTTCCCCGCGCTGGCGTTCGAAGGCGGTGTAGTCGCCGGTGTAGAGCTTGGCCTTGCCTTCGTGCAGATGCAGCGTGTGCGAGATCACGCCGTCGAGGAATTCGCGATCGTGCGAGATGATCAGCAGCGTGCCCGGATAACGGCGCAGCCACTCTTCGAGCCAAAGAACCGCGTCGAGATCGAGATGGTTGGTCGGCTCATCGAGCAGGAGCAGGTCCGAGGGCGCCATAAGTGCGCGCGCCAGGTTGAGGCGCACGCGCCAGCCACCCGAGAACGAGGCGACGGGCTGCTCATGGGTCTCCGGGCTGAAACCCAGGCCGTGCATCAGCCGTCCGGCACGCGCACGCGCGTCGTAGCCGTTGACCTCTTCGATGCGCATGTTTGCCCGAGCCACGGCTTCGTAGTCTTCCGCGTCGTAGGCATCGGCTTCCATCTTCAGCGCGGCGGCCACTTCCACGTCGCCGCCGAGCACGTACTCGATCGCCGGGTCGGGCAAAGCCGGCGTTTCCTGGGCCACGGAGGCCAGCCGGATCTTCGACGGCATGTCCAGATCGCCGACTTCCGGCTCCAGCTCGCCCTTCAGGGCAGCGAACAGGGTCGACTTGCCACAGCCATTACGGCCGATGACGCCGAGCGCCCAGCCGCTCTGGATAGTGAGGTCCATCTGCGACAGCAGCGTACGGCTGCCCCGGCGCAGGGCGAGGTTGCGAAAAGAGATCATGAATAGGGTTACTGCAATGAGCGACTGCCCATGATAGCCGTCCCGCCCCCCACGTGGCCGAAACGCGACGCAGCACACAGCCGTGACGCCCGGCGCACGCCGCCCATGGCGCGGGATGAGGCGGCATGTTAAAACGGCGTCTTGCGCCGCATGGGGAGCGCGACGGAGCCATCATGAATACCTTCAAGCCTGTTTTCACCGCGATCGCCCTGGCTATCGTCTCCGCCTCCGTGGCGCCTTCGGTTCATGCCGACAGCCTGCTGATGCAGCGTGTCCAGCAGGAAAAGGGCATGAGCCTGCCCAAGAAGGGCATGACCATGGCCGAGGTGGAACGCCAGTTCGGCGCACCCACCTCCAAGCTCGACGCCCGCGGCGGCGGCAGCGCCAAGCAGCCGGTCATCAACCGCTGGATGTATCCGGGCTACATCGTCTATTTCGAGAAGAGCCACGTGGTCCACACGGTGCTGAAC
>NZ_JBFUIT010000256.1:0-5819 GCF_056401735.1 Luteibacter sp. P4_D7_3 | reverse complement strand
GCAGCGCCGACAGGGCAGAGCGCGTATAGGTACCCATGCCCGAGCCGATCGCCGCACCGGAGATGGCGATCCACTCTGCCAGCGTTGTGTTCTTCAGTGGCGCGGCCGGAGGACAGGCGGGTCCGGTGCCTATCTCCGCACCAAAGCTACTGACGGTGAGCGAGACGCCCTTGCGATCGGCATTGAACGTGCCCGTGCGGTCGTCGATCGTCTGGTTGATACAGCAGTTGATGAGATGGATGGGGCCGCCATGCAAGTGAGGTGCGTAGGCCGGGAACGGAATATCGTCGTTCGGTAACAGCTCGGTGGCCTTGGCAACCAGATCTGTCACGGGCACGCCATTCAACGTCAGGTTCTTCGAATCCAGCGCGCTTGCGGGACAGCGCGAGCCAGCTGCGCCGAAGTTTCCGGTTGCGACGTAGGCCCTGGCCAGGCGGGACCGATAGAACAGATGCAGCGACGACAGGTTGAGGAAATCCAGGCTTTGGCCCGTGATAAGCATGTACGCCGCAATGGGAATCACCAGGCAGGCGGCGCGAACGACGTCGTTTTGTAACCATGCGGGAAAGTCCCGCACATCGCCCGGAAAGGCGATCAGCTGCACGAAGGTCGTCCAGAAAAGGATGATCAACCCCAGGAGCAGGTATGACGCGATCTGCGCCAGCGCCAGCCACGGAATCGCAGCACGGCCGTTGCCCTTGCCACGCGTAAGAAACGCGGGAACGGCGGTACGTAGCGCCGCGAGCAGGACGGACATAATGCCTGCGCCGGCAAAGACGCTGGTGCCGTGCTCCCCCGTGCGGATGTTCAGGAGCCAGTGGCGAATCGCCCAACTGGCAACGTCCAGGCAGCCGATGACGAGGACGCCCAGGGACAGGCCCAGCAGGCCGGCGAGCACGTTGTTGAATATGACGCGATTGCGGCCTGCGTCGCGCTGCGCCAGTGACGTGGCCAGCGCGACAAGATAACCAAGGGGGCAAACCAGGCATGCGGCCCCCACCACCATCGCCGCGGAACGAAGCGACCAGCCAGGCGATGTCGCCGCCGTATAGAACAGGGTCGTTGCCAGCAGGATGGTCAGGATGCTGACGCCAGCGCCTGCCCATAGTCCCCTGCCGAGGAACCAGTAACCGCACATCATGGCGGCGACAAACGCGAGCATGAGCGGCAGTACCACGAACCATGCGCTGCCCGCGATAAACCAGATGGGGTCCGGCGTCGGCAGCCACACGGTGACCATGTGCGCGATCACAACGATGACGCCGATCAACAACGCCAGGAAAGCGATTTCCAGTTGCGTCGCGATGAACGCGCGGAACTGCGTCGTCCAGGTCTTGAACAGGTCGCGTGCGCCTGCGGGGGTGAGGAATCGGCCGTTCTGCCGGAGCCACCAGATAACGAGCGAATCGTCGTCCGCGATGGCCTTCTCGACAGTCGCGGCGGTGGCGGGGTTGTTGGCCCCTTTGTACAGGCGCCCCCACGCCGAGCCCACGTAGCCGCCACCGGACACCGTGGACAGGTAGTCGAAGCGCTTCAGGATGTGTTGCTTGGCCAGGCCACGAAGCACGCCCAGGCAGAACGTCGCGCTGCGAATGCCGCCACCGGAAAGGGCGAGTCCATACCACGAGTCATCGGCGCCGCCGCGGGACACGCGTCGGCTCTCGCGAGCCTGCGCCTCAGTCGGCTCCTGGGGCACGTCGTCCCCTGCGTGTTCCGCATTCATCGCGACTCTCCCCGTGCACCATCGGCGTCCCCCGCCCACGGCATCCTGCCGTGACTACGCCCGCTTGTACGGGACAATCCCTGCCTGCCGCAACTGGCCAAACGTTGTAAGTAACGGTCCCCGGGGCGTGAGGATCGGACAACGTGGGGTTCTACAGGCTCGGTTTCGGCAGCGTGCAGGCGGAACGTGGCAGTGCCCGCCCGGCTTCACCCCTCAACTCGGGGTGGTCAAAGGGGATGTAGTTCTCCCAGTACCAGGGAAAGCACGTCTCGCCGATCGTCGCCTCCAGCAGGTAGGCAAAGAGGCTCTCGCCGTTGGAACTGTTGCTCAGCAGCAGCACGCAATCGCGCGAGTTCATCTGGCAGACCGCGAGGTTGTTCGTGCCGTCGTCGTGGCCGGACTTGAAGAAGACGGGGCCGTTGGTGGACTGATAGCGGGCCATGCCCAGCCCGTACCCGAGCTTGATGGCGTCGTTGTCGGTCGTATCGGGCGAGCGGAGTGTCGGGAACTGCTGGAGCGAGTGGATCGCGATGCGCGGTGTCAGCCAGTCACGGTAGGTGGTAGCGCTCAGTCCGTCGCCGCGCACCATGGCGGCGAGCAGCTGGGCATAGTCGTGCACGGTGGTGTCCATCGACCCCGCGGCACGGACGGATTCGCGGTGCTTGTGACCCAGCGCCTTGCCGTTTTCGTCGTAACCGATCGCCACGTTGCCAGCGAAGTCGTCGCGCCAGGTCATGCTGGTGCGTGTCATGCCGAAGGGCGTGAACAGGCGCTTGCGCATCAAGGTGTCCACGTCGATGCCCTTGCCGTTCTCGATGACGAACTGCAGCAGATTGATGCCTTCGCCGGAATACGCGTAGCGCGTGCCCGGAGTGAAGTAAAAAGCCAGCTTGCCGTCGGGGTCGTAGTCCTTACCAGGCGGCCAGTAGCGATAGTTGGCAAAGCCCGAGCGATGGCTGAGCAGGATCGCTGGCGTCAGCGCTTTCCAGCGGTCGTCGCCTGCCAGATCGGCGTACTTGTCGTACGCGGGCAACGGTTTGGGCAGGTCGGCGGCGATGCTTAAGTCGAGGTCGAGACGGTGCTCGTCCACCAGTCCCATCAGCGCGTACGCGAAGGCCATCTTGGTGATGGATGCCGCGTACATCACGGTGTCGGTCTGCAGGGGAAGATGCTGTGCCGTATCGCGCTCGCCGTAGGCGTGCACGTAGGTCACCTTGCCGTCTTCGATGATCGCGATAGCCAGGCCCGGGACGTTAGCGGCTTTCATCAGCTGCTCGACGCGGTGGTCGAGTGCTTCGCCGCGCAAGGGCTTCGGCGCGACGGGAGCGAGCGGATGCGTGGCGCAGGCGGCGAGCAGAAGAGCGAGCGGGACGAGCAGGAACCCCAGCGGACGGACCATGACCAACCTCCGGATGACGAAGATAGTAACCCTGGTTTTTAAACCCCTCAAAGGAAGACGGCTCCCGAGGGAGCCGTCCGAACGTCGTGTCAGCTCTCGTCGCGCCAGCGGCGGAACCAGATGGCGCCGGCGATCATCGCGGCACCGGCTGCCGCTCCGATCCAGAGCGAGGGGCTGCCCATCGCGCTGTAGTGGAAAGCCAGATCCAGGCTATCGAGTAGGGCGACAGGATCGTTATGCCCCGGGAACACGGTCATCGTCGAGTTTCCTGCCCATCCCCCCGGGACCAGGCCACCGAGCATCCGGCCAACCACGTTCTTCCAGTACCAGTTGCTGGAAAGATCGGCGAGTCCCATCAGCCCGAACCAGGAGACGATGACGCCAGAGCCGACCGGCAGGGCGATAGCCCAAAGAAACGGTTTGCTCTTCGACCAGGCGGAGCAGAGAAGCAACCAGCCGAGCGTAGGCAATGCCCAGATAGCGTACAGCGGGATCAGTGCGATCAGGTGGAGCACGACACGGATCGGGTGTGCCTCTATCAGCAGCGACCAGACGCTGACGCCATGCATGCTTGCGGCGATGGCCAGGAGGATCATCATCGCCAGTCYCACGATCACGCCGACGACCAGGGCGATCACCGGTGCCACGATGGCTGCGCTTGCCAGCTTGGACAATACGGTGGATGTGTCCGACAGCGGCAGGGACTTCCAGAACAGAATGCTGCGGTCGCGACGATCGTCGTACAGCGCGCCAAGGCAATAGAAGAAGACCACGATGGCGGTGATGCCGAGAATGATCGCGGCGACAGCGTAGAGCATGATGTCGATGCCGGCGCCTGCGTTTTGCAGGTCCTGCACGCTCATATTGTTCTGGAAATGAACGTCGCTGCCGAACTTCAGTCCACCCCAGTGCTCGCGACCGAGTATTTCGCCGAGGATGATGCCCATGCCGTTGAGCACGAGGAAGACGATGCCTGCGATCACCGGGGCCCAGAAGAAGCCGCCCTTGTGTTCCCAGAACTCGCGCTTGACCAGCCAGTAGAAGGTTTTCATGCGTAGGTGCCCTTCATGGTGGCGACGAAGAGGTCGCCGATCGACGGGCGTCGTACCTCGCCCAGGCGTTCCAGCTCGGGCCGGCTGACGTTGTCGAAGAGGAAAATGCTCTTGCCGAAGACCTGGCGCTCGTCGAGCGGCTTCAGTTCCCGGGCGGCGTGCGCGAACTCGGCGCCGACCAGCACCTCGGCAAAACGCTCACCCAGGCTATCCATGTCGGTGTCGAGCACGATTTTGCCGTCGCGGATGAACATGAGGTCGGTGAGGATGTGTTCGATCTCCTCGACTTGATGCGTGGTCACAAGGATGGTCTTGTCCTCGTCGAAGTAGTCTTCCAGAAGGCTCTGGTAGAACTGCTTGCGGTAAAGGATGTCCAGGCCCAGCGTGGGTTCGTCCAGCACGAGCAGCCGGGCGTCGATCGACATCACCAGGGCCAGGTGCAACTGCACGATCATGCCCTTGGACAGTTGTTTCACCTTCTGCTGCGGCTGCAGCTTGGTGCGGGCCAGGAAGGCGTCGCACTTGGCGCGGTTGAAGCGGGGATGTGTGTTGGCGACGAAGTCCACCGCGTCCTTCACCCGGATCCAGCGGGGCAGCACGGCCACGTCGGCAATGAAGCAGACCTGTTCCATCAGCTTGTCGCGATCCTTGCGCGGATCGAGGCCGAGGACATTGAGCTCGCCTTCAAAGGTGGTCAGGCCGAGGATGGCCTTGAGCGCCGTGGTCTTACCGGCACCGTTGGGGCCGATAAGGCCGACGATCCGGCCCGACCCGATCTGGAAGGTGGCGCCGTCCAGCGCCTGCGACGACTTGTAGCGTTTGCTCAGGCCAGTGGCGGTAACGACCGCGGTCATGACGGATCCTCCGTGGAGCCCTGGGCTTCACGCATTAAGGTCTTCAGGTCGAGGCCCATGCGCTGGAGGCGGGCAAACAGTGCCGGCCACTCTTCGCGCAGGAAGCGCTCCCTTTCACTTTTCAGTAGCGCGTCACGCGCTCCATCGATAACGAACATGCCAAGACCCCTCCGTTTCTCAACCAATTGTTCGTCGACCAGCTCCTGATAGGCCTTGGAAACGGTCAGCGGGTTGATTTGAAAATCCCCCGCGACCTGGCGTACCGACGGCAGCGGGTCGCCTTCGTTCAAGGCGCCGTCCAGGATCATCGCCACTACGCGTTCGCGGAGCTGGCGGTAGATCGGGACGCTGTCGTTCCAGGTGATGGACATGTATTTAATCCTTGGCCGTGCGGCGCAGTGCATTACCAAACGAATAGTAGGGCATGGCCAGCTGCGCGCCGATCAAGGCAGCGGCGCGATCTTCCGCGCTGCGCTTGAGGGCGGCAGCCGCCGAATCCAGGGTGGCCTCGCTGGCCATGGCAGCCTCGCGCACATCGGCGTCGGTGGGCCGTACCTGGATCCCTGGCAGGTCGACGACGCGGACGCCGTTGACGAAATGGGGGGCGGTGACCAGTGCAGCGGCGCGGTCATCGAAGGAGCGCAGGGCGAACACGCTGGTTCCGGCGATAAGTACAGAGGCGGTGAGTGCGATGAGGTTCGGCGCTTTCATGGTTCGACTCCGATGACTTTGCTGCAGGTCGGTCAGTGGGTTAGAGGGCGGCGACGTCGGCGTCGGCGTTGGCGTAGACA
>NZ_JBFUIT010000255.1:0-5829 GCF_056401735.1 Luteibacter sp. P4_D7_3 | reverse complement strand
CCCATCGCCGATAAATCGGCTCCTACAAGAGCAGTGCGGTGCGTCATGGGCTCAGGCCGCCGTAGGGGGCATTGGTGGCGTCGATCACCGCGCCGCCGAGGCAGACCTCACCGTCGTAGAGGACCACGGACTGGCCGGGGGTGACGGCGCGTTGCGGCTCGTCGAAAACGACGTGCAGCGTGTCGCCGCGCAGTTCGACGGTGCACGCCTGGTCGGCCTGGCGGTAACGGGTCTTGGCGGTGCAGCGGAAACCGGGGCCCGAGGGCTCGGCGCCGTTCGCGGGTGGTTCGCCGGCCACCCAGGTGACATCGGTGGCGGTGAGCCGCGAGGACTGCAGCCAGCGGTTCTCGCCGCCCTGGGCCACGATCAGTGTGTTTGTCCCGACATCCTTGCCGACCACATACCAGGGCTCGTTCGGCGCATCGGCGCGACCGCCGATGCCCAGGCCGTTGCGCTGGCCGAGCGTGTAATACATGACGCCCTGGTGCTCGCCGATGACACGGCCGTCGGGGTCGACCATCGGGCCGGGCCGGGCCGGGAGGTACTGGGCCAGGAACGCGCGGAAGTCGCGCTCGCCGATGAAGCAGATGCCCGTGGAGTCCTTTTTGGCATGCGTGGGCAGGTGCGCTTCGCGGGCCAGTTCGCGAACCAGCGGCTTCTCGATCTCGCCGACCGGAAACAGGGTGGCGGCCAGCTGCTTCTGGCCCAGCGCATGGAGGAAGTAGCTCTGGTCCTTGGCGGCGTCGACCGCGCGCAGCAGGCGGTAGCGGCCCTCGTGCAAGTCGACGCGCGCGTAGTGACCGGTCGCGATCTTTTCCGCGCCCAGGGCCTGTGCGTGCTCGAGGAAGGTCTTGAACTTGATTTCGCGGTTACAGAGCACGTCCGGGTTGGGCGTCCGGCCCGCCGCGTACTCGGCCAGGAAGTAGGCGAAGACGCCGTCCCAGTACTCGCCGGCGAAGTTGCGCGCGTGGAACGGAATGCCCAGTCGGCCACACACGGCCACGGCGTCCTTGCGGTCGTCGTCGGTGGTACAGGGGCCGGAACGGTCGTCTTCCTCCCAGTTCTGCATGAACATGCCCTCGACCTCGTGCCCGGCCTGCTGGAGCAGGAGGGCCGCGACCGAGGAGTCCACGCCGCCGGAGACGCCGAGGATGACCTTCACGGCGTTGCCTGGGGCAGCAGGCTGTCCACCGTATCCAGCGGCAGGCGCCGGCCGTCCAGCCAGGCATCGAGGGTGGGCAGGATCAGCGGGCTGCGCAGGCGCGAGCCCAGGGCCTCGATCTCGTCCCGGCGCAGCCACAGGGCGCGGCGGATGCCTTCGTCGAGCGTGCGATCCGGGTCATGGGCGACCACATGGCCGGCAAAGCTGAAGCGCAGCACCTGCTCGCCGTGTTCGTGGCTGATCCACTGCCAGACCCCAAGAAAGGCGTCGAGGACGATGGTGTAGCCGGTTTCCTCGAGGGTTTCGCGAACCGCGGCGGCCTGGATCGTTTCGTTCGGATCGAGGTGGCCGGCGGGCTGGTTGTAGGCGAGCTCGCCAAAAATCTCCTCCTCGACGATGAGGAAGCGATCGCCGCGCGCGACCACGCAAGCCACCGTGACACGGGGGCACCAAACGTTTTCGGCCTGGGAAAGTGAGGATGGCATCGGCTTAATGGGGGGGGAGGGGCTCTGGTAAAAGGCATATTGTGCCATTACCTGTGGATGTCGACCCCGAAGCGGTCGGGAAACCGGTGTATATAATCGAATCGCGTACCGAAGGTTCTTAATTAATGTCCCAGGAACACGAACACGATCAGGAAAGCGACCGGGGCCACGGCCTCGCCATCGAAACAACGCGTCCGGAGACGGCGCGGCCGCCGCTCTTCCAGGTCGTTTTGCTCAACGACGACTTCACCCCGATGGATTTCGTGATCGAGGTATTGCGTAGCTTTTTTGGCATGGACCAGGAACGCGCGGTCCAGGTGATGCTCCACGTACACACCCGGGGCAAGGGCGTGTGCGGGGTCTTCACCCGCGAGGTGGCAGAAACGAAGGTGACACAGGTCAACGAATACTCACGGTCTCACCAGCACCCGCTGTTGTGCACTATGGAAAAGATGTAGGCGATGCCCCATTTGGTGTTCATGCGGCATTGACAGGGGCTGGTCCCCGCCGCCCACAGCTATCGGAGACGGTCCGTATGTTCAGCAAGGATCTCGAAGTCACCATCGGGCACTGCTACAAGCAGGCCCGGGAACAACGCCACGAATTCATGACGGTCGAGCACCTGCTGCTCGCCCTGACTGAAAACACCTCCGCCCTGGCCGCCTTGCGGGCCTGTGGCGTCGATCTGCCGCGCCTCGCGGCCGATCTCCAGCGGATCATCGCCGAGACCGTGCCGGTGCTTCCGGCCGGGGACGAGCGCGATACGCAGCCCACGCTGGGCTTCCAGCGGGTGCTGCAGCGCGCCGTCTACCATGTGCAGTCCTCGGGCCGTAAGGAAGTCACCGGCGCCAACGTGCTGGTCGCTATCTTCGGCGAAAAGGACTCCCATGCCGTCTATTTCCTGCATCAGCAGGAAATCACCCGCCTGGACGTGGTCAATTACATCTCGCACGGCATCSCCAAGATCGGCGACGAGTCGGCAGCCCAGTCGTCCAACCCCGAGCGGGATGGCGAGGAAGGCGGCGAGAGCAAGGGCAACCCGCTCAGCGARTACGCCAGCAACCTGAACGAGCTTGCCATCCAGGGCAAGATCGACCCGCTCATCGGCCGCGAGGACGAGGTCGAGCGGACCATCCAGGTGCTCTGCCGTCGGCGCAAGAACAACCCGCTCTATGTCGGCGAAGCCGGCGTGGGCAAGACCGCCCTGGCCGAAGGTCTGGCCAAGCGCATTGTCGAGGGTCAGGTCCCGGAAGTGCTGGAAGACTGCACGATCTGGTCGCTGGACCTTGGCGCCCTGGTTGCCGGCACCAAGTACCGCGGCGACTTCGAAAAGCGCCTGAAGGCGGTCATCGCCCAGCTCAAGAAGCAGCCCAACACGATCCTGTTCATCGATGAGATTCATACCATCATCGGTGCGGGCTCCGCGTCCGGCGGCACCATGGACGCCTCCAACCTGATCAAGCCGATGCTGGCTTCGGGTGAGCTGCGTTGCATCGGTTCGACCACGTTCCAGGAATTCCGTGGCGTGTTCGAGAAGGATCGCGCGCTGGCTCGTCGCTTCCAGAAGATCGACGTCGTCGAGCCCACCGTGGCCGATTCCATCGAAATCCTGAAGGGCCTGAAGAGCCGCTTCGAGGAACACCACTCCGTGGAATACACGGGTGAGGCGCTGCGCGCCGCGGTGGACCTCTCGGTCAAGCACATCCCCGACCGCCTGCTGCCGGACAAGGCCATCGACATCATCGATGAAGCCGGTGCCCGCCAGCGCCTGCTGCCGGAAGATCAGCGCACGGGCAAAGTGGACGTCGCCGAGATCGAATACATCGTGGCCAAGATGGCGCGTATCCCGGCCAAGCAGGTCTCGGCGTCGGATCGCGACGTGCTGCGTAACCTCGAGCGCAACCTGAAGATGGTCGTGTTCGGTCAGGACGCCGCGATCGAGGCCCTGGCTTCGTCGATCAAGATGGCCCGTTCCGGCCTGGGCGATCCGTCCAAGCCGATCGGTAGCTTCCTGCTCGCCGGTCCCACGGGCGTCGGCAAGACGGAAGTGACCAAGCAGCTCGCCATGCAGCTGGGTATCGAGATGGTCCGCTTCGACATGTCCGAGTACATGGAAGCGCATTCGGTCTCGCGCCTGGTCGGTGCGCCTCCGGGTTATGTCGGCTTCGACCAGGGTGGCCTGCTCACCGAGCAGATCACCAAGCATCCGCATTGCGTGCTGTTGCTGGACGAAATCGAGAAGGCCCATCCTGACGTCTACAACATCCTGCTCCAGGTCATGGATCGCGGTGTGCTGACGGATACCAATGGTCGCGAGGCCAACTTCAAGAACGTCGTGATCGTCATGACCACGAACGCCGGCGCCCAGCTGGCTTCGCGTCGCGGCATCGGCTTCATGAAGCAGAACCACGCCCCGGATGCCATGGAGACCCTGCGTCGCATGTTCACGCCGGAGTTCCRCAACCGTCTCGACGCGATCATCCAGTTCAACGCCCTGGACTTCGACCACATCCTGCGCGTGGTGGACAAGTTCCTGATCGAGCTGGAAGCCCAGTTGACCGAGAAGAAGGTCAGTGTGGATGTGACGCCGGAGGCTCGTCGCTGGTTGGCCGAGCACGGCTTCGATCCGCAGATGGGTGCTCGCCCGATGGCCCGCGTGATCCAGGACAAGGTCAAGCGTGCACTGGCGGACGAGTTGCTGTTCGGCAAGCTGGCCGAGGGTGGCAAGGTCACCTTGTCGGTCGAAGGCGACGAGCTGCATGTGGAGACGGAGTCGGCGGAGCCGGCGCATGTGACGGCATAAGGTCCGTCAGGATCTTAAGTGGCGGTGCCCCCAAAGGGCATCGCCGCTGAAGCGGCTCCCACAGAAGGCATCGGGCTTTCTTACAGGCACGAAAAAAGGCCGCGCACTGCGCGGCCTTTCTCGTTATCGCATCAACGTCGCTTATTTCATGCGGTAGGTGATGCGACCCTTGGTCAGGTCGTAGGGGGTCATTTCGACCTTCACCTTATCGCCCGTCAGGATGCGGATGTAATGCTTACGCATGCGGCCGGAGATGTGGGCAGTAATGACATGCCCGTTCTCGAGCTGCACGCGGAACATGGTGTTGGGCAAGGTCTCCTGGACCGTGCCTTCCATTTCGATGACGTCGTCTTTTGCCATGTGTTCCGGGTCGGATGAACGGCCGGAATGGCCGCATAAGTCCATTAGTATGCCACAGCTGGCCCTTGCGAGCCAGCCGGGGGGCGCTCAGGCGAACTGTTCGTCGAGCTTCTTGCGGATCTCTTCTTCGATCGCGCCCTTCAGCGGCGACAGGAGCATGCCGAGCTCGGCGGTCACGTGCACATCGCTGGGGGAAACGGCGATGRCGCCTTTGACGCCCGAACGCTGGAAGGTGAGGGTGTCGCCATCCCAGGCGCCCTCGGTGCCGAACTTCTCACGCATGCGATCGGCCACACGTTCGACCACGGCGCGCGCCTCGGCCACGGTCTTGCCGTGCGGGCGGCGGATATCGATCTTCGCCATGAGGCGTCCTCGTCCATTGGAAAGCGCCGGAGTTTATCAGGCCCTTGCATCACGTGACGTCGACACCTTTGCGTTCAAACAGATACCGCACTCTGCTAAAGTCGCTTCGTCAACGTCCCGGTTCCTCCATGCGCATCGAATTCGTCAGCTCGGCTCGCGGTGATTTCCACTGGTCACGGCCCGTCCTCACGATCGGTCGCGCCGACGACAACGACCTCGTCGTCTCCGAGAGCCAGGTAGCCGCCAACCATGTCCGTATCCACCGCGACCGTCGCGGCCTGGTGCTGGATGTCGTGCCCGATGCCGGCCGGGTCTATGTCAATGCGCGTCCCGTGCGTGAGCGCGCCCTCCTGCGGGCGGGCGACAGCCTCTCGCTGGGCGACTGCCGCATGCTCATCCGTGACGACGCGGATCTCGACGCACGCGAGGTAGCCGCACCGACCGATGCCCGCTGCACGGTGGCCCTGCGCCCGGTGGCCGGACCGCTGTCCGGACGCACCATTCCGGTGGGTGACCGCCTTGAACTCGGCGCCACGCACGGCGCGCTGCCCCTGGAATTACCCGGCAACGATGCCGCGCTGCTCGTGTTGGCCTGGGAGGATGGCGAGCTGATCCTCGATGGTGCCCGCGTGCCCGCCCGCCACGCCGTGCGCGTC
>NZ_JBFUIT010000254.1:0-5830 GCF_056401735.1 Luteibacter sp. P4_D7_3 | reverse complement strand
TCGTTGCTCGTTTCGGTGAAGGACAAGCCCGGTGCGCTTTACGACGTACTGAGCCCGCTTGCGCGCCACGACATCAGCATGAACCGCATCGAATCGCGCCCGGCGCATACGGGCAAATGGCAGTACGCGTTCTTCATCGATGTCTCGGGCCATGTCGAGGACGAGGCACTCCAGGCCGCGCTCGAGGAAATGAAACCGGCCGCCGCGGACGTACGCGTGCTCGGCTCCTACCCCGTCGCGTTGCCATGACCGCCGCGTTCGATGCAGCCACGCTCGCCAACCGGGCGACGTCGGCCCTGCGTGCCTACGATCCCGGTCATGATCTTCCTGCGCTGCGCCTGCAATTCGGTGCGGTGTTGTCCGAGCTCGGTTCCAACGAAAACCCGCTTGGGCCGAGCCCGCTGGCGATGCGGGCTGCCACGCGCGTTCTCGAAGACATCTGGCGCTATCCCGATCCTCTCGGCGCTGCGCTGAAACACCGGTTGTCGACGGAACTGGGCGTGCCCGTCTCCGGCATCACGTTGGGTAACGGCTCGCATGAGCTGCTGATGTTGCTGGCGCAGTGCTTCGCGGATGCCGAGCACCCGGTCGTGCATTCGCAATATGGCTTCGCTGTGTTTCCGATCGCCGCCGCCGCGGCCGGTGCGCCGTCCGTTGCCGTGCCCGCGTTGCCTGCCGACCATCCGGTGGCGCCCTACGGGCATGACCTCGATGCGATCGCGGCGGCGGTGACGCCGTCGACGCGACTGGTGTACCTCGCCAATCCGAACAACCCGACGGGCACCTGGTTCACCGACGCCGCGCTCGAGGGTTTCCTCGGCAAGGTGCCGGCGGACACCCTCGTCGTCGTGGACGAGGCGTACCACGAGTACGTGGATGCGCCGGGCCTGAGTACGGCGATGCACCTGCTCGCTCGCTTTCCGAATCTCGTCGTCACACGCACGTTCTCGAAGGCTTACGCGCTAGCGGGCCTGCGTATCGGCTACATGCTCAGTCACCCGTCCGTTGCCGCCGTCTGCGAGCGGCTTCGCGAATCCTTCAACGTCAACGGTGTGGCGCTGGCCGCTGCCGAAGCGGCGCTGGGCGATCACGAACATCGCGCACGCGTGCGCGAGGCGAACCACCGCGATCGCGCATGGCTGGCCGACGAACTCACGGCCCGCGGCTTGCGGGTGCTTCCGTCACAAACCAACTTCCTGCTCGTCGACCTCGGTCGCGATGCCGCCGCCTTCGAAGCTCACCTGTTCGAACGCGGCGTGATCGTCCGCCCGATGGGTGGCTACCGTCTGCCGCACACGGTGCGGGTCAGCGTCGGTAGCCGTGCCGAGCTGCAACGTCTTCTGGAGAACCTGCCATGACCCGCCTGGATTGGCTGAGCCGTACCGCTGCCGGCCCTTTGCGGGGCGACGTGGTCGTGCCCGGCGACAAGTCGGTATCCCACCGCGCGCTGATGTTTGGCGCGCTGGCCGAGGGCACGTCGCATATTCGCGGTTTCCTCGAAGGTGAGGATACCCGCGCGACCGCGGCCATCCTCGGCAAGCTCGGCGTGCGTTTCGAAACGCCTGCTGCCGGCGAACGTCTCGTGCATGGCGTGGGTCTGCACGGGTTGCGCGGTACCACCGAGCCCCTCGATTGCGGGAACGCGGGAACCGGCATGCGCCTGCTCGCCGGCCTGCTTGCGGGGCAGGCTTTCGATTCGACGCTGGTCGGCGACGAGTCGCTGTCACGCCGGCCTATGCGTCGCGTCACCGATCCGCTCACCACGATGGGCGCGTCGATCGACACGGACGATGGCAAGCCACCGTTGCGCATCCATGGCGGATCGAAGCTCAAGGGCATCACGTATCACCCGCCTGTCGCCAGCGCGCAGATCAAGTCGGCACTGTTGCTGGCCGGCCTGTATGCCGAGGGCAAGACCGAAGTCATCGAGCCGCATCCGACCCGCGACTACACCGAGAGCATGCTCAAGGCCTTCGGCTGGCCGATCGAGTATTCGCCGGGCAAGGCGACGGTCGAGGGTGGCCACACCTTGCATGCCGTCGACGTGGATGTGCCGGCGGATATCTCGTCCGCAGCGTTCTTCATCGTCGCAGCCTGCATCGTGCCCGGTTCGGCGTTGCGCCTGAAAGGCGTGGGCCTGAACCCGCGTCGCACGGGCCTCCTGGCCGCGCTGGAGTTGATGGGCGCGGATATTTCCGTGGAGAACGAGCGCAGCAGCGGTGGTGAAGACATCGGCGATCTCGTCGTCCGTTACCGGCGATTGCACGGCGTGGCATTGCCGTTGGATATCGTGCCGGACATGATCGACGAGTTTCCTGCCTTGTTCGTCGCGGCCGCCGTCGCCGATGGACTCACCACGATTCGTGGTGCCGCCGAGTTGCGCGTGAAGGAATCGGACCGCATCGCCAGCATGGCGGCGGGCCTGCAAGCCTGCGGCGTGAAATTCGATGAATTGCCGGACGGCGCGATGATCCAGGGCGGCACGATCGGTGGCGGGACGATCGACAGCCATGGCGACCACCGTATCGCCATGAGCTTCGCCATCGCCGGCCTCGTCGCCTCGGCGCCGATCACCATCGGCGACTGCGCCAATGTCGCCACCTCGTTCCCCGGCTTCATGGAACTGGCAAACGGCGTCGGTTTTCAGCTGGAAAGCGCAGGCTGATACATGGCCCCCGTAACGGGAAGGCGTTAGGCTTTGCTTTCCTGTTACGGATGTCGTCATGGCTCAGAAGCTCCCACCCTTCGTCGTCGTCGTGCCCGCGCGGTTCGGTTCGACCCGGTTGCCGGGCAAGCCACTGCTGAAGATCGACGGCGAGTCGATGATCCGCCGCGTGGCGACCCGGGCAGGGCAGGCCGGTGCCGCGCAGGTGGTCGTCGCCACCGACGACGACCGGGTCGCGCGCGAGTTGCGCGGCTGCGGAGAGGACATCCTGGTCTGCATGACCCGCGACGACCACGCGTCGGGCAGCGACCGTATCGCCGAGACGGCCAACAATTTCGGCTGGCCCGAAGACACCATCGTGGTCAACCTGCAGGGCGATGAGCCTTTCGCCCCGGCTGCCGGCATCCGCGCCGTGGTGGCTACCCTGGCGGGGGATGACGCCCCCATGGCCACGCTGGCCACGCCGATCACGCATGCCGACGAGTTCTTCGATCCGAACATCGTCAAGGTGGTCCGCGCCAGCAACGGCCGCGCGCTTTATTTCACCCGGTCGCCGGCCCCCTGGGCGCGCGACCCCTTCGCCCAGAGCCGGGACAGCCTGCCTGCGGATGTGCCCTTCCTGCGTCATATCGGCATCTATGCCTACCGCGCGGGCTTTCTGCGCCGGCTGGCAGCCCTGCCGAGGACGCCGCTGGAGCGGGCGGAATCGCTCGAGCAACTGCGCGTGCTGGAGCACGGCTACGCCATTTCGGTCCAGCTGACCCCGGAGCCGTTCCCGCCGGGCATCGACACCGCCGAGGATCTGGTCCGGGCCGAGCGCTGGCTTGCCTCGGGCGGCCGCTGAATGGGGTCAGGCTTCCCCTACAGCGCAACGAGGGCGAGCCCGACACCCATAACCGGCCTAGCCCGAGGGCGTCGCCGGGGGCGAACCCTTAATCTATCCCTGTCGCCACTGTCATCCCCCAAGGACGGCGACAGCCCACGGAAGGCATAGCGCCGGCATGGTCCACCCCATGCCGGCGTTTTTCGCGTCTGGTCCGCGCCGACACGCTAAAATGTCGGCTATGGAGCACACCGAGTCGCATCCGTTCGACGGCAAGGCCTTCGTCCGCCACCTCACCACCTCGCCAGGCGTCTACCGCTATTTCGATGCGGAGGACGAGCTGCTGTACGTCGGTAAGGCGGCGAACCTGAAGAAGCGTGTCAGCAACTACTTCCTCAAGCCCCCGATGGATCCGCGTATCGCCTCGATGGTGTCGCAGATCGCGCGGGCGGAAGTCACCCTGACGCGTACGGCGGGCGAGGCGCTGCTGCTCGAATCGCAGCTGATCAAGTCGCTCAAGCCGCGTTACAACATCGTGCTTCGCGACGATAAGAGCTACCCGTACATCTATCTGTCGGCGGGCGAAGAGTATCCGCGCCTGGGATTCCATCGCGGCGCGAAGACGGGGCCGGGACGTTATTTCGGGCCGTACCCGAGCACCTTCGCCGTGCGCGAAAGCCTTGGCCTGATGCAGAAGCTATTCAAGGTGCGTCAGTGCGAAGACAGCTATTTCCGTAACCGCTCACGCCCCTGCCTGCAGCACCAGATCGGTCGTTGCAGTGCGCCCTGCGTGCGCCTGATCGATGTGCCCGATTACCAGAACGACGTGCGTCACGCCGAGATGTTCCTTGAAGGTCGCAGCAGTGCGGTGATCGACGAGCTGGCCGTGGCGATGGATCAGGCCAGCATGGCACTGAATTTCGAGCGCGCGGCCACGCTGCGCGATCAGGTCTCTGCGTTGCGCAAGCTGCAGGCCCAGCACTTCGTGCAGGGTGCCAGCGCGGATATGGACGTGATCGCCTGCTGCCTGGAAGGTGGCATGGCCTGCGTGAGCGTGCTGTTCTTCCGCAATGGCGTGAGCCTGGGGTCGCGCGATTTCTTCCCGCGGTTGCCGATCGATGCGTCGGTGGGCGACGTGCTGGCGCAGTTCATCGCGCAGTACTACCTGGAGCGGCAGGTGCCCCGTGAGCTGGTGCTGAGCGATCCAGTCGAAGACATCGACGTGCTGGCGCAGGTGCTTTCCGATCACGCCGGTTACGTCGTCTCGCTGAAACCCAGCGTTCGCGGCGAGCGTGCGCGCTTCCTCGAGATGGCCCAGCGCAATGCGAGTGCGGCGCTCACGTCACGCCTTGCCAGCCGCCATACGCTGCTGGCGCGCTTCGACGATTTGCAGAAAGTGCTCGAGCTCGAGGCAGCCCCTCGCCGGATCGAGTGCTTCGATATCAGTCACACGCGTGGCGAGGCTACCGTCGCTTCGTGCGTGGTGTTCGGTCCCGAGGGGCCGGAGAAGTCGCACTACCGCCGCTTCAATATCGCGGGCATCACGCCGGGTGACGACTATGCAGCCATGCACCAGGCCCTGACGCGCCGCTTCAAGAAAGTGGTGGAGGGCGGCGCGAAGCCGGACATCCTCCTGATCGAYGGCGGCGCCGGGCAGGTGGGGCAGGCGGTGGACGTGTTGCGCGAACTCGGCGTCGAAGGCATTCGCGTGGTGGGCGTGGCGAAGGGTCCGGGCCGTCGCGCCGGTGAGGAGACCCTGGTGCTTGCCGAAACCGGCAAGACCCTGCATCCGGGTACCTCGTCGCCTGCGCTGCATCTGGTTGCCGCAGTTCGTGATGAAGCGCACCGTTTTGCGATCAGCGGACACCGCCGGCGCCGCGAAGCGACGCGTGAGCGGAGTACGCTGGAAGACGTGGCGGGCGTGGGTGCACGTCGCCGCGCTGCGCTGCTGAAGGCTTTTGGCGGTCTGGCGGGGGTCGAAGCGGCGGGCGTCGAAGAATTGATGAGCGTGAAGGGGATTGATCGCGGCCTCGCCGAACGCATCTATGCCATGCTTCATCCCTAAGTTGCATGCGACCGACTATGCGAATCAACCTGCCTACCTGGCTGACCCTCTTCCGCGTGCTCCTGCTGCCGGTCATGGTCGTCGTTTTTTACCTGCCGTTCCGCTGGTCCAATCTCGGGGCAGCGGCGGTCTTCGTGATCGCCGGATTCACGGACTGGCTCGACGGCTATCTGGCCCGCCGGATGAACCTCACTTCGGCCTTCGGCGCCTTCCTCGACCCCGTGGCCGACAAGCTCATGGTGGCGGTGACCCTGTTCCTGCTGGTGCAGTCCCATCC
>NZ_JBFUIT010000253.1:0-5943 GCF_056401735.1 Luteibacter sp. P4_D7_3 | reverse complement strand
CGTCTGGGCGCCGAAGCGGCGATCGTGGGTTGGGCGGCACTCCATGCCCGTATGGCAGCGCTGGATCCCGTGGCCGGTGAGCGTATTCGGCCCGGTGACGCCCAACGCATCCAGCGCGCCCTCGAGGTCATGGCGCTGACGGGCAAGCGCCTGACCGATCTGCAGAAGCAGGCGGTTGGCGATCGCCTGCCGTGGCGGGTGCTCAAGCTCGCCCTTCTGCCCGACGACCGCAAGGCCCTCCACGAGCGCATCGCCACGCGCTTCGACGCCATGCTGGGCGACGGTTTTCTCGATGAAGTCAGGGCCCTGAAGGCCCGTGGCGACCTGCATGCCGACCTCCCGGCGATCCGCGCCGTGGGCTACCGGCAGGCCTGGGAGTATCTGGACGGGCAGGGCGACGCCACGAACCTCCGCGACCGTGGTATCTATGCAACGCGGCAACTCGCGAAGCGGCAGATAACCTGGCTGCGCAGCGAGCTGGACGCGCGCATGTTTGACCCGGACCGGGGGGATCCGTTGCCGGAAGTGGACAGGGCTCTCGGGCAGTTCCTGGGAATGCCGATGTCGTCACGTCCGGTGCTTCCTGCTGGCGTTTAAAAGCAGTTAAGATTCAAGACACTTGGGCTGGGGCGCCATTTGGCGTTTTTTTACCCGGACCCGTACGAAAGGCGTAGGGGAGAAGAAGAAATGTCCAAAGGGCAGTCGTTGCAGGATCCGTTTTTGAATGCGCTTCGCCGTGAGCGTGTGCCGGTCGCCATTTACCTGGTGAACGGTATCAAGCTGCAGGGCACGATCGAGTCGTTCGACCAGTTCGTGGTTCTGCTGCGTAATCAGGTGAGCCAGATGGTCTACAAGCACGCCATCTCGACGGTCGTGCCGAGTCGCAATGTGCGGGTCGGTGGCCACGAGAATCACTCGGAATCGGGTGCGGGCGACGCCGAGGGTTGAGGGGCCCAGGCGACAACCCATATGTAAAGGGACGGGTGCGCGTATGCTTTGGCAGCGCGCACCCCTTCTTCTGCATGAGGTCATCCCCCTAAGTGTTCGATAGGCAAAAGAAAGGCGAGCGGGCCGTGCTGGTCCTGCCGCATTCGCGTAGCGAAGGCGACGCGATTCGTCGTGGCGAAGAATTCGCCGAACTGGTCGCTTCGGCCGGCGCCGAGGTCCTGGCCAGCATCCCGGCCCGGGTGGCGTCCCCCAACCCCCGTTTCTACATAGGTAGCGGCAAGGCCGACGAGGTCGCCGAAGCCGTGCGCGCGCTCGAGGCCGATCTGGTCCTCGTCGATCACGAGCTCACGCCCGTGCAGGAGCGAAATCTCGAAAAGCACCTGGGGACGCGGGTCGTCGATCGCGCCGGGCTGATTCTCGACATCTTCGCCCAGCGCGCCCGCTCCCATGAAGGCAAGCTCGAAGTCGAGCTGGCCCAGCTCAAGCACATCGCGACTCGCCTGGTCCGCGGCTGGACCCATCTGGACGCCCAGCGCGGCGGTGCCATCGGCAACCGCGGCCCGGGCGAAACCCAGCTGGAAACCGACCGCCGCTTGCTTGCCGAGCGGGTGAAGATGCTGAGCAAGCGTCTGGAGAAAGTGCAGACACAGCGCGACCAGCAGCGTCGCTCGCGCCTGCGCAACACGGTGCCGCGCGTGGCCCTGGTCGGCTACACCAATGCCGGCAAGTCCACGTTATTCAATACGCTGACCACCGGCGGCGTTTACGTCGCCGACCAGCTGTTCGCCACCCTGGACCCCACGGTTCGCAAGATCGACGGCCTGTCCTGCGGCCCCGCGGTGATCGCCGACACGGTCGGTTTCATTCGGGAACTGCCGCATGACCTCGTCGCCGCTTTCCGCGCCACGCTGGCCGAGGCCCGCGACGCCGACCTGCTCATCCACGTCAGTGATGCCGCCGACGAGGAGCGCGACATGCTTCGCCGGGTGGTCAACGACGTGCTCGAGGAGATCGGTGCCGGCGACGTGCCCCAGCTGTCGGTGATGAACAAGGTCGATCTGATCGACGCCGAACCGCGCGTCGATCGCGGCGAAGACGGCAAGCCACGCCAGGTCTGGCTCTCGGCGGCGAGTGGCGCCGGGCTTGAAGGGCTGCGTGAGGCGCTGGGCGAGTTGCTTGGTGGCGACCGGATTCGTGCGGGTCTTGAGCTTCCTCTCAGTGCCGGGCGCCTTCATGCCCGTTTGAAAGCGGCTGGCGCGATCGCCGGGGAGGCCATCGACGAGCACGGCTGGCACCTGGATATCGACGCGCCGCGCTCAGTGCTGGCGCCGTTGATCGGCGACGATGCCAACGCCAGATCGCTCCGTGACCTGATCGACCCACCCCACGCGGAGTTCTGATCGGTCGCCATCGAGCACCGATCCGCCTCCGTCTGCTAGAATTCACAACGTTTGCGTGCCCATTCGGCGCGGCGGCGGGCGCCACCACGCCCACCGCCCATCCCCGCTGTTCGGGTTCACCTGAAGGCTTGCCAGCCGCCCACCCTCCGGTCCCCCAAGGAGACTGTCGCCCATGGCTTGGAACGAACCCGGTAACGGCCAGAAGGATCCCTGGAACCGCAACCGGTCGAGCGGGCGCAAGCCCGATCTCGACGGCATGCTCAAAAGCCTCAAGGCTCGCTTTGGCAAGTTCGGCGCGGGGAGCGGCGGCGTACTCGCTGTCGTCCTCGTCTTCGTCGTGGCCTGGCTGCTGGTCAGCAGCTACACGGTGATCGACGCCCGGCAGGTGGGTGTGGTGCTGCGCTTCGGCCAGTTCTCTCGCGTACTTCCGCCCGGTTTCCACCTGAAGGCACCCAGCCCGATCGAAACGGTCACCAAGGTCGAGATGACCCAGGTCCGTTCGATCTCGGACAACGTGTCGATGCTCACCCGCGACGAGAACATCATCGCGATCGACTTCAACGTGCAGTACCAGGTTTCCGATGCGCGCAAGTTCCTGTATTCGAACAACGACATCGAAAACGGCACGATGAAGAATGCGTCGGAAGCGGCTGTCCGCTCCGTCGTCGGTGCCAACATCATGGACAACATCCTGACCACGCCGGGCGTCGATACGCCTACGCCGGCGCAGGCTCCCGTGGCAGGCGTCGCTCCGGCGGCGAAGGAAACCCTGCAGCAGCAGACGCGCGACATCCTTCAGGCCACGCTCGACAAGTACGACGCCGGCATCCTGGTCACGGGTGTGAGCTTCCAGAACGTGTCGCCGCCGAAGGAAGTGAAGGACGCTTTCGACGACGTCAACGCCGCCCGCGAAGACAAGCAAAGCGAAGAGAACAAGGCTCGCGCCTACGAGAGCCAGGTCGTGCCGGTTGCCCGTGGCGATGCCGCGCGTGCTGCCGCCGAAGCGCAGGGCGAGCGCGTGGAGCGCATCGCACGCGCCAACGGTGACGTCGACCGCTTCAATGCGCTGCTGAAGGAATACCGCGCCGCGCCGGAAGTCACGCGTCGTCGCCTCTGGCTCGAGACCGTCGAGGAAGTCATGGCCGGCAATCCGAAGGTCGTCGACGGCACCAACGGCAAGAACATCATTCAGCTTCCGGTCGAGTCGAACGGCGGCACGGTTCGCAACGTGCCTGGCGTGGGTCCGGTCATCCAGTCGGCCACCACCGACGCGAACCCGAATCCGCAGGGGAATGCGCAGTGAAATACATTTCCGGCCTCATCGTCCTCGTCGTCGTCCTGCTGGGCTTCAACAGTGCCTTTGTCGTCAAGGAAGGCGAGAATGCCCTCCTGCTGCAGTTCGGCCGCATCGTGCGAGCCGACTACCAGCCCGGCCTGCACTTCAAGATTCCCGTCGTGCAGCAGGTGATGCGCTTCGATAACCGTATCCTCGGACTGGATGCGCAACCCGAGCGCTATTTCACACTCGAGAAGAAGAGCGTCAACGTCGACTTCTACGTGAAGTGGCGCATCGCCGATAACGCGGCGTATTACCGCGCCACGTCGGGCGAGCAAACGCAGGCTATTCAGCGCCTGACGCCGATCGTGAAAGACGCCCTGCGCCACGAGTTCAACTCGCGCAACCTCGAAGACCTGATCGCCGGTGGCCGCGAGGACATCACCGGGCAGGTGCGCAAGGACACCGATGTGGCGGCGCGGAAGAACCTCGGCATCGCCATCGTCGACGTTCGCATCAAGCGCATCGACCTGCCCGACGAAGTCAGTGGCTCGGTCTACAAGCGCATGCGTAACGAGCGCCTCCAGCTCGCCAACGAACTGCGTTACACGGGCCAGGAAAGCGCCGAGAAGATTCGTGCCGATGCCGATCGCCAGAAGGTGGTCCTGCTCGCCGACGCCAATCGCGACGCGACCAAGGTCAAGGGCGACGGCGACGCGCAGGCGGCCGCCATCTACGCCCAGGCCTACAGCCAGGATCCCGAGTTCTTCTCGTTCTACCGAAGCCTCGCGGCTTACCGTAAATCCTTCGCCGACGGCAAGGGCGTGCTGGTGCTCAAGCCCGATTCCGAATTCCTGCGCTATCTCAATGACGGCCCCGGCCGCGCGCGCTAATCAAGATCCACATCGCCCTGCTGGGCAACGCAACTAAAGAGAACCGTCAAAATGGGTAAGTCAGTCGTTATTCTGGGCGCGCAATGGGGCGACGAGGGCAAGGGCAAGATCGTCGATCTTCTCACTGAGCGCGTCGGTGCCGTCGCGCGTTTCCAGGGTGGCCATAACGCCGGTCATACGCTGGTGATCAAGGGCAAGAAGACCGTCCTGCACCTGATTCCCTCAGGCATCCTGCGCGACGACGCGCTCTGCCTGATCGGTAACGGCGTGGTCCTGTCGCCGGCCGCCCTGATGAGCGAAATCGCCGAGCTCGAGGCTCAGGGCGTGGACGTCCGTCCGCGTCTGAAGATCTCGCCGGCCACCCCGCTGATCATGCCGTACCACATTGCTGTCGATAAGGCGCGCGAAGTCGCCTCCGGCGCCAAGGCGATCGGTACCACCGGGCGCGGTATCGGCCCGGCGTACGAAGACAAGGTCGCCCGCCGCTCCATCCGCGTGGCCGACCTCATGTACCCGCATGAGCTGCCCGAGAAAGTGCAGGCCGCCGTCGAGTACCACAACTTCGTGCTCACCCAGTGGCTGAAGGCCGAGCCGGTCGATTACCAGACCGTGCTCGACGAAGCCCTGACCTGGGGCGAGTACCTGCGTCCGATGGTCGACGACGTCGCTACCATCCTGCACGACGTGCGCAAGGAAGGCGGCAATATCCTGTTCGAGGGTGCGCAGGGCGCGCTGCTCGACATCGACCACGGCACGTATCCGTACGTCACCTCGTCGAACACGACGGTGGGCGGTGCGCTGGCCGGTACCGGCGTCGGCGCGCGCGACATCGACTACGTGCTCGGCATCTGCAAGGCCTACGCCACGCGCGTCGGTGGCGGTCCATTCCCGACCGAACTCAACGATGAGATGGGCGAACTGCTGCGCAAAAAGGGCAACGAGTTCGGCGCCAGCACGGGCCGTCCGCGTCGCTGTGGCTGGATCGACCTTGTCGCGCTGAAGCGTGCCGTGCAGATCAACGGCATCGATGGCCTGGCCATCACCAAGCTCGACGTGCTCGACGGCCTGGAAAGCATCAAGGTCTGCATCGCGTACGAATACCGCGGTAAGCGTCGTGAGCTGGCGCCGCTGGACGCCGATGGCTGGGCCGAGTGCAAGCCGGTCTACCTCGAGTTCCCGGGTTGGGAAGAGTCCACCGCAGGCATCCGCGACTGGAACAAGCTGCCGCCGGCCGCTCGTGCCTATCTGCGTGCCGTCGAGGAACTCTCGGGCTGCAAGCTGGCACTGGTTGCGACGGGTGCCGACCGCGATGACACGATCATCCTCGACGACCCGTTCGGCGCCGACGACAACTGCTGATCTGTAGCGATCGGTCGGGTTGATTCGTTGTTGTGAAAACGCCAGCCTTCGGGCTGGCGTTTTTGTG
>NZ_JBFUIT010000252.1:0-5978 GCF_056401735.1 Luteibacter sp. P4_D7_3 | reverse complement strand
TCAGCAGGCTGTGCGCATGGACTCTTACGAACCTGTTTTCCACGTCGGCGCGCGTGGCCGTTTGCTCCGCGGCCCTCGCGGATTCACACATCGCGGAGGCGTGTCGGTAGACGGCCTCTCCCGTGGATGTGACTGAGAAGCGGCGCGCGTTCCGGTGCAACAGCTGCACGCCCAGTCGCCGTTCCAGCGCAATGATCCGGCGGCTCAGCAGGGATCGCGTCGTTTTGAGCTGGTCTGCGGCCACCGAAAAGCTTCCGGCCTCGATCACCTGCACGAGGAGGAACAGGTCTGCCATGTTGTTCGTTCGCTTCATGCTCGTGAGGACGTGCGATAGATGCGCAACGTTAGGACGATGGCAGGACGGTCACCTTTGATCGAGGGGGGCAGACCTTTGCACGGGGGCAAAATCGGCAGATCCGTCTATACTCTCGCCGAAGGGGACTTGATACGACTGTCAGCAGCAAGGTGGGGCTTTGCTTGTACACGTCTGATTCGCCACACATCATGGTTGTCGACGACCGACCCGAGGAGATCGGTGCGCTCGTTGTAGCGCTGCGCGCGGAAGGCTGGCGGGTAAGCATCGTCACAAACGCCGGTCAGGGCGTCCGGCGGGCGGAGTTGATCGCGCCAGACCTCATCTTGCTCGATGTGCGGATGCCGGAGATGGACGGCTTTGTCGTCAGTCGGCTTCTGCAGGAAGTGCCGCAGTTGAAGCACACGCCGATGGTCTTCCTGACCGCGGCGAACAGCCTCGAGGAACGCCTCGAAGGGCTTAGCCATGGCGGCGTCGATTACATTCTCAAAGACTGCAACCCGGCTGAACTGGTGGCGCGGGTGCGCATCCACCTGAGGCTCGCGCCCCGGCCCGCCGTCCCATCCTTCGATCCGGTCTCTGCCGGTTCGCTGCCGCCGGATGAGGTGATCCTGCAAGCTGCCATGCGGCTTCTCCGCCGGCGTCTTTCGGAACCCCTCACCCTTGACGAGGTTGCCCGGGAAGTGGGGACGTATGACAAGCGTTTATCGGCGATCTTTCGGGAACACCTTGGCACGACGGTTTTTGCGTGGCTGCGGGAGGAGCGGATCCAGCGGAGTCGGCGCTTGCTTGCGGAGACCTCGTTGAGCATGCAGGAAATCGCCCTGGAGATCGGCTTTCGGAGCGCTTGCAACTTTACGACCGCCTTCCGGGAACGGTTGGGCGTCCCGCCCACGCAGTATCGGAAGGCGACCCAGGGGGCTACCGGCACGTGCTGAGCTGGGTACAACGGACCGCGTGCGCACTCTGYGTGCTCGCTTATGGCATGCAGGCAGTTGCTGCCGCTCCGTCCCCTCATGTCCAGCTGCCGCTGGTGATTTACGATCAGAACACGGGCCTGTCGAGCCTGTCCGTGGTGCGCCTGCTGGAAGATGAGCGTCATTTTGTCTGGGCGGGAACGGAGCAGGGCCTCTACCGCTTCGACGGCATCGGGTTCAATCCCATGCTCGGAAAGGACGGCTTCCAGACCTCGGAAGTCGTGAGCCTGGCTGAGGACGACGACGGGCATGTGTGGGCGGGAACGAGGGCCGGCCTTCAGTCCCAGGACAATGACGGGCACTTCGCCTGGGTGCGGCCGGACGGCCGGACCATGCTTGTCGATCGCGGCCAGACCCTGGCACCGGACGGGCAGGGCGGCATGCTGGTGGTCAGCGGGCATCATCTGTTTCGTCTGAAGCGGCAGGCGCCGGGTCAGTGGGCGGCGGCCCCATGGCCGGAGGAGAACGCTGGCCACGCCCGGACGTCCCAGGTCGCAGCCGTCTATCACCATGGCGATGCGGTCTGGTTCGGGTGCGACGAGGCGGTGTGTCGCCTGAGCAAGGGCGTCCTGACCCGATTTGGTCCTGCCCAGGGCGTTCCCGCCGATCGATGGGTGGCGTTCCTGGTCGCCCGCGACGGCGCGGTATGGGCGCGTGGCCTGCGCACGGTCCTCGCGCTCGCCGCTGGCGAGGACGTGTTCGTCCCGCACGACATGCCGGGCACGCATGGCGAGGTGGCGGCTACCAGCATTGATCTTGCGCAAGATCGGGAGGGACGAATCCTCACACGCTCGGACACGGGCATCGCGCGCTGGGACGGAACGCGTTGGGAACTGCTGGACACGCTGAACGGGTTGCCCGGCGTGGGGATTTCCGCGCTGATCGCCGATCACGATGGGTCGGTGTGGGCCGGAACGTACGGCCGGGGCGTGCTGTATTGGAGCAACGCCAGCGCCGTCGAAAACTGGACAGCCAACCAGGGGCTCAACGATAGCCTTATCTGGTCCATTACCCGGGCAGGTCCTGACGCGATCTGGGTGGCTGGCGAAAGCGGCGGAGAAATCATCGTGCCGTCCGAGGGACGCGCGCACCGCTGGCCCATGAACCTGCCTCCGCCCGTCCAGGCGCACGCCGTGGTGACGGATACCGCCGGATCCATCTGGTACTTCCTGTTCGATGGTCGGGTGGTCCGATACGAAAGGGAACGGAACCGCACGACGCAGGTCGCCGAACTGCCTTATCTCATCCGCGGCGCACACAGGGACCGGACCGGCCGGCTCTGGGTTTATACGATGGGTGGGCTCTATGAGCTTGACCCTGTGTCGGGGTCCGTCGTGCATGTGGCGCCTGACCTGATTCCTTCAACGATGTGTTCGGACCTCGCAGAGGACAACGCCGGGCGCTTATGGCTCGCCTGCAACTCTGGCTTGTATCGACACAACGAGAGCGGATGGGCGCGTGTTCGCGTTGTTCCGAACGAATCGCTCGGAGGCTACGAAAACGTGGCAGCTTCGTCAGACGGGCGCCTCTGGCTCAGTGCGTTGCAGCCTGGGCTTCTGACGGGGCGTGCCGGCGATCTGGACTCCCTCACCATGGAGCCTGTCGACGACCCACTTCTGGCTGCGACGCGATTTTATTTTCTGCGCACCGATGGACAGGGCCGTGTCTGGGCCGGTGGCGGCAAGGGCGTGGATGTCCTTGCGGATGGGCTGTGGACGCGTCTATCCAGCCGGGACGGTCTGCTGTGGGATGAAACCAACCACGGCGCGTTCTTCGCGGATGCGGACGGCTCGGTCTGGATTGGGACGCCGGTCGGGTTGACCCACATACTCAAGCCCGCTGACCTGCTCGCGCCTCGAACCATGACGCCTCGGCTTTTTCCGGCTCGCTACGGGGCCCGTGCCGTGGCGTCGGAAGCACTGCCTTACGACAGCGGCGCACCCTTGAATATCGCCTTTGGCGTATCGGGAAACAGCGCGGGGCATCCCGTGCACTTTCGCTACCGCCTCCACCCCCTGGACCGCGACTGGGTTGACACCAGCCAAAGAGAGGTCCGCTACGCATCGCTTCCCTGGGGCCATTACCGTTTTGAAGTCCAGGTGGTGGATGAAAACCGGCGTGCGAATTCGAGCATCGCGTCGTTCGAGGTCACTATCCAGGCGCCATGGTGGATGACTCCGGGCGCCTTCATCGCCCTCGCGTTGGCGATCGTGGGCCTGGTGGTGGGCGTGTGGCGCTGGCGGACCCATGTGCTCATTGCGCATGCCCGACGGCTCGAAGGCATCGTGGTCGAGCGCACGAAAGAACTGCGCACGCTCCTTCAGGCCCGGCGCCGTTTGCTCGCTCACATCGGGCACGATCTGCGCTCGCCGCTCTCGGCTATCGTGAATGTGGCGCGCCAGTGGCGCGTAGCCGGACGGGAGGTCGACCCCCCGCTGAAGATCGAGCGCCACGCACGCATGCTCATGGAACTGATCGACGAAGTCCTGGAGTTCTCGCGGGGCGAGCTGACGGACGTCCAACTGGAACCGGCCCCTGGCTACCTCTACCGCTTCCTCTATGAGGTGGCGGACGAAGACGCGCTGCTTGCCCGGTCCAGCCATAACCGGCTTCACATACGTATCGATACGGACCTGCCCGCCGTCGTCGAACTCGACTTCCGGCGTTTACGCCAGGTGCTTTCGAACCTGCTGGGCAATGCTGCCAAGTACACCCGAAACGGACAGATCGTATTTACCGTGAAGGGGGGAGCCCATGAAGCCGGTACATCGTGTCGCCTGAGCTTCGCCGTCGAGGATACGGGCATTGGTCTGGGAGACTCGGGTGCGGAGACCCTCCTGGAACCCTTCGTTCGGGGCACCAACATCGACGATGCGCCTGGGACCGGACTGGGCCTTGCCATCGTGGCGCAGCTCCTGGCTCGCATGGGGTCTCGGCTTGAAGCAGGAAAGGGTCCGGAGGGAAGGGGCAGTCGTTTCTCATTCGAGATCGAGGTTCCCCTGGCCGACGAGCGCGACCTGGAGCCCGACCTGGCCGTTGGCCACGACACGATCGATATGGAAGGGCACGGCAGGAGGGTGGTGGTGGCCGAGCCTGATGCGGCGCGTCGCGCGGTGTTGTGCGATCTGCTCGACGGTTACGGCTTCCAGTCCGTGCCCGTGGCATCGGCGAGTGCGCTGGACGACTTCGGGGCCGAGCCGCCAGTCCTTGTTATTGCGGAACTTCGGTGGCCGGAAGACACGAAGGGGACGGTCTTCGCACGCCTGCGTCGCCTTGCACCGAACGCGCCACTTCTGGTGTTTACGTCCGTTCCGCCTGCCACTCTGCCGGAGTGGCGCTCTTCAGAAGTAGAGGTGCTTCTGAAGCCCTCCGACGCGGCCGAACTGATGGCGCTTGTTGCCCGGCTCACCGAGCGCCCGGAAGGCGACATCCGTCCCGTACCGCAGGAACGCGAGCCCCTGGTGTCCCCTTACGCAAAGGGTGTTGATCCCGCTTAGCCCTTGTCCGTTCTCACGTCCTGACAAAAGCCGCTTGTTCTCCTTTTGATCGAGGGGAACTTGTCACGCTGGGCGTGACAGAAGTTCCCGTTCGGCGGCCTTATCACATCGCGCCGCTCTTCCTAGAATCGCCCCGCCGACGTGACGAAGTTCGCACTTTATGCGACCGATCGCTGCGGCCACTTTGCACACGAGCGCGACGCTGCCCTGACGACGCACTGAGCGGCGGCAAGGTGCGTGTCGCGAACCTTCTCGCGCTGCACGCAATTGACTGCATCAAACGGGGCTTCGCAACAATGAATCGGATCTATCGCCTGTGCTGGAACGCCGCGACTTCACAGTGGGTCGCGGCCAGCGAACTCGCCCGCAGCCGCCGTCCGGGCGTTTGCGTCAACGCGCCCGCAAGCGCGCCGCGCGTGGCGACCATGGCATTGGCGGTGGCCCTGGCGATCGGTAGCGCAGGAGCTGCCCGTGCCGGTCAGACCGGAGGTCAGATTGTTTCGGGCAACGGCGCGATCAACCAGAACGGCGCGACGACGACGATCAACCAGGCCAGCCAGCATCTGTCGCTGAACTGGCAGACCTTCGACATCGGTGCGAACGAGACAGTCAACTTCGTCCAGCCGGGCCGCGATGCCATTGCGGTCAATCGTATCCTCGGCAACAGCGCCTCGGAGATCTACGGGCACCTCAACGCCAATGGCCAGGTCTGGCTGATCAACCCTAACGGCGTGCTGTTCGGCGAGGGCTCGCAGGTGAATGTCGGCGGCCTCGTCGCCTCGACGCTCGACACCGCGGACAGCTCGCTGGACGCGACCTCTCGTACGTTCAGTGGCGACGGCAAGGGCGGCGTCGTCAATAAGGGCGCCATTCGTGCCGCGAGCGGCGGCTACGTCGCCTTGCTGGGCAATACGGTGTCCAACCAGGGCACGATCAGCGCGCAGTTGGGCACGGTGGCGATGGGGGGCGGGAGCGCCGTTACGCTCACCTTCGAGGGTAGCCAGCTGCTCCACCTCCAGGTCGACCGCAGCACGCTCAACAACCTGGTGGAGAACCGCCAGTTGGTCCAGGCCGATGGCGGGCGGGTTCTCATGACCGCGGGTGCGGCCGACTCGCTGCTGGCCAGCACCGTCAACAATACCGGCGTCGTCCGGGCGCAGACGGTACAGAACCACAACGGCGAAATTGTTC
>NZ_JBFUIT010000251.1:0-6003 GCF_056401735.1 Luteibacter sp. P4_D7_3 | reverse complement strand
ACTGTGCCGAGAGGTCGCGAACGCGCGCCGCATCGCCCTGGGCGGCAGCGTGGGAGAGGAGGCGGACGTGCTTGCTCCAGACGAGGTACATGATATCGCTATCATCCGATGGACGCCCCACTAAATCGGTCGGGAGCCTCAGGACTTGAGTCATGCAATCGGCGTGCCATCAGCGCGGCTACAGAAACGACCAGAGCCGCCGATACCGTTCGCGACACCTTCTGTAGATGCCTCGCACGTCATGGCCCGACCGCTGCTCGACACCGTGGAAACCTTTACCCGTCTGGCGGGCCATAACCGCGTGGCGATGCTGCTGTTTCGCCTGGGTGATCGACAGGCGTTCGGCATCAACGTGTTCAAGGTGCGCGAGGTGCTTCGCCGGCCGCGCCTGGAGCGGATGCCAAGCATGCACGCGCTGGTCTCGGGCAGTTTCGACTATCGGGGCAGCACGATCCCGGTCATCGACCTCGCTGCCGCCATGGGCTATCCGGCGCTTGCCAGCGTCGACAGCGCACACCTGATCGTCACCGAATTCAACCTTTCGGTTCAGGGATTTCTGGTCTCCGATGTCGATCGCATCGTCCATGTGGATGGTGCCAACCTCAATGCGCCTCCGGCAGCGCTCGGCTACGGCTCGCGGGTCAATGCGGTGACCCGGCTGGACGGCGATCTGCTCGCGGTCGTGGACGTGGAGCAGGTACTGGCTTCCGTCGACCCCACCGTGGTGCAGCTTTCCGATCGTGTCCAGCAGGCCGCCCATGTGCAGCAGGCCGGCAATCGCCGCATCCTGGTCGTCGACGACTCGGCAGTCGCCCGCACGCAGCTGGTCGATCTGTTCCGCAAGATGGACCTCGAATGCGTCATCGCCAAGGATGGACGCGAAGGGCTCGACAAGCTGCGCACGATGGCCGGCGGCCCCGTTGCCGATCGGGTGGACCTGGTCGTATCGGACATCGAAATGCCGTTGATGGACGGTTACGCGCTGACCACCGCCATCCGCGAGGATGCGCAGTTGCGGCACATGAAGGTGCTCCTGCACAGCTCGCTGAGCGGTGTCTTCAACGAGGCGATGGTGGCTCGCGTGGGTGCGGACAAATTCATCGCCAAGTTCCAGCCGGACATCCTCGCGACCGCGGTGCTGGACCTCCTGCCTACCTGATACCGGCGTTGCCGCCTGCGACGGTCATCCGTCGCCGACGCCATCAGGCAGGGCGCCAGAATTCCGGCACGTTCGCCCAGATCATCGCTTCGATCCCACACAAACGGCGCCACGGCGCCGTTTCGCATGTCTGGGTCCGGCGTGGCACGCCTCTTGCTCAACCCCTCGGGCCAAGCTAACGAGGGGGTCAAGCCCATGATCGACAAACCGGATCCGCTATTAGGCGTACACGCCCAGGCCCTTGGCCTGTGGCAGCGCCGTGCGGAAGTCATTTCGTCGAACCTGGCCAATGCCGACACGCCGGGCTTTCTCGCGCGCGACCTCGATTTCCGCAAGGCGATGACCGCTGCCAGTGGCACGGCCGATGGCCCGGGATTGCAGATGACGGCAACCGAAGCCGGACATATCGGTGGCAACCCGGCCTTCGCCGCGACGGACGCCGACAAGCTCGCCTATCGCGTCCAGACCCAGCCCACGATGGACGGCAACACGGTAGATACCCAGGTCGAACAGGCCCAGTTCGCCGCCAACGCCATCCACTACCAGGCGTCGCTCAGCTTCATTACCTCGTCGATCCATGCCATGCGCATGGCCATTTCAGGATCCAGCTCATGAGCCTGCTCAAGATTTTCGACGTCGCCGGCTCCGGCATGGCAGCCCAGTCGGCCCGGCTCAACACCACGGCCAGCAACATGGCCAACGCGGACAGCATCGCCAGCAGTGAGGCCGGCGCCTATCACGCGAAGCAGCCACTGTTTTCGGCCGTGCAGCAGCAGGTCAACGGGCAGATGGAAAACGGCGGCGTGCGCACGCTCGGCATCACCGAAAGCCAGGCACCGATCCAGGCACGTTACGAGCCGTCCAATCCGCTCGCCGACGCGAACGGCAATGTCTATCAAAGCAACGTCAACACGGTCGACGAGCTGGTCAACATGATCTCCGCGTCGCGCTCCTATCAGAACAACGTCGAAGTCATGAACAGCGCCAAGCAGCTCATGCAGAAGACGCTTGACCTCGGCAAGTAAGGAATTCCCATGGTAGACGCCGTCAGCGGTAACAGTTCCTCGTCTTCATCATCGTCATCATCATCGACCGGCCAGCTGCAGCAGCAGACGCTGAGCCAGTCGGATTTCCTCAAGCTCATGGTCACGCAGATGACCAACCAGGATCCGACCAAGCCGATGGACTCCACCCAGATGGTGGCCCAGATGGCGCAGTTCTCTCAGGTGGCAGCGACACAGGAGCTGCAGGCCTCGTTCGACACGCTGGCATCCGGCCTCACCGGTGACCAGTTCGTGCGCGCTGCCGCTCTTGTGGGCCAGGAAGTGCTCGTGCCGTCGACCGCCGGCAAGCTCGAGGATTCCGCGCTCAGCGGCGCCGTGAACGTGGGCACCTCCGGGACCTACGTCAACGTGCAGATCAAGGACACCGCGGGCAACGTCGTCCGCACGATCGACCTCGGCCAGCCGGACGCCGGCCTCGCCAAGTTCGACTGGGACGGCAAGTCCGACACCGGCGCGCAGCTGCCCGACGGCGTTTACCAGATGTCCGCAACTTCCGGCGGCACGGCGATCGATACCTTCGTTCGCGGCAAGGTGGAAGGCGTCGGTGCCTCCGGTACCGATGGAACCTACGTGCAGGTAGCCGGCTTCGGCGGCGCCCTGCTCAGCCAGATCGCGCAAATCCTGTAACTCCAGCAAGGAACCTCCACCATGCCATTCGACATCGCCCTAAGCGGCATCAATGCGGCGTCTTCCGACCTGGAAGTCACTGCGAACAACATCGCCAACGTCAATACCGTGGGCTTCAAGGGCTCGCGTGCCGAGTTCTCGCAGGTCTACTCGGCAGCCGGAAACAATCTTTCGGCCCAGGTCGCCGGCAGCGGCGTGCGCCTGACCAACATCTCCCAGCAGTTCAGCGACGGTGCCGCGACACAGACCGGTAACTCCTACGACTTTGCCATCAGCGGCGCGGGTTTCTTCACCCTGCGTGACGGCTCGGGCTACTCCTATAGCCGCGCGGGCAACTTCCATCCCGATGAGAACGGGAACGTTGTCAATGCAACCGGCCAGAACGTGCAGGTCTATCCGCCGACTGCCAACGGCGGTTTCGATATCAGCAGCCTGGCCGACCTGAAACTGACCACCGGTTCCAGTCCCGCCAAGGCGTCGGCTGCCATCGGCCTGACCGCGAACCTTGCCGCGAGCGCCACGGCGCCGACCGGTGGCGCATTCGATCCGACCAACGACAAGACCTACAACACGCTGTCGACGTTCCAGGCTTTCGATTCCCTCGGTGCCTCGCATACGGTCAACATGTACTACGTGAAGGATGCGACCAATCCCAATACGTGGAACACGCACATGACCGTCGACGGTACCGAAATCGGTACGGCCCAGCAGATGACCTTCAGTGCGGGCGGCGCGATCATCACCCCGGCCGGCGGCAAGCTCAACTACGGTTCGGTATCGCCGAACCCGGGTGCCGCGCCACTCAATCTCACCGTCGACATGAGCAAGGTCACGCAGTTCGGTGACTCCTCGTCGACCACGGCGGTGTCGAACGACGGCTATGCCGCCGGCACGTTCTCGAACATCGACGTTGCCAAGGACGGAACGGTTTCGGCGAAGTACTCCAATAACGTGAGCGTGCCGCTCGGCCAGCTCGCCATCGCCACCTTCGCTAACAACCAGGGTCTTCGCCAGCTCAACGACACCAACTGGGCGGCGTCCTCGGACTCGGGCCAGGCGATCCAGGGCGTGGCGAACTCCGGCGATGTCGGCAGCGTGCAGTCGGGTTCGCTCGAGGCGTCGAACACGGCCGACCTGACCGCGCAGCTGGTCAACATGATCAAGGCGCAGCGCAACTACCAGGCGAACGCGCAGGTCATCTCGACCGACAACACGCTCACCCAGACGATCATCAACATCCGCAACTAAGCGTGACAGCTGGCGCGGTCTCCGGGCCGCGCCAGTACGTTTCCGCCATCGAACCAGGGATTCCGCCATGGACCGCTCCGTATATGTCGCGATGACCGGCGCCACGCAGATCATGCGCGCGCAGGACGAAGTGGCACACAACCTGGCCAACGCCAACACCACCGGCTTCAAGTCGGAGTTGTCGGCGTTCCAGAGCCTGCCGGTCCAGGGCGACGGCATGCAGACGCGCATCAACGGCGTGGCCCAGGGCACGGGTTGGGATACGACCCCCGGCGCGCAGATGCAGACCGGCAACGATCTTGATATCTCGGTGCAGGGTGACGGCTGGATTGCGGTGCAGGGTGCGGATGGCAATGAGGGCTATACCCGTGCCGGCAACCTGCGCATCAACGCCGACGGTTTGTTGACGGATGCACGGGGCAATGCCGTCATGGGCGGCGGCGGTCCGATCACCATCCCACAGGCTTCCAGTGTAAAGATCGGCACCGACGGCACGATTTCCGTCGTTCCCCTTGGTGAATCGCCGTCCACCATCGCCACCACCGACCGCATCAAGCTCGTGAACCCCGGCAACGACCAGCTGACCTACGGCAGCGACAGCCTCATGCACATGAAAGACGGCAGCACGCCCCAGGCGGACGCCGATGTGCGGGTGGTCTCCGGCACGATCGAATCGAGCAACGTCAACCCTTCCGATGTCCTCGTGAAGATGATTTCCCTGTCCCGCGAGTTCGAAATGCAGGTCCGTTCCATCAAGACTGCCGACGACAACGCCCAGTCGGCATCGAAATTGCTACAGGTGGGTTAACCACCGCCACGCGACGCATTTCCGTCGCTGGCATGTAAAGCGCCCAAGCGCAGGAGTCAACGATGTTCTCGTCCCTCTGGATCGCCAAGACCGGCCTCGATGCGCAGCAGACGCGCATGGACGTGGTCTCGAACAACCTGGCCAATACGAACACCACGGGCTTCAAGCGCGCCCGCGCCGAGTTCGAGGATCTGACTTATCAGAACCGCGGCCAGGCCGGTGCACAGACGACGGAGCAGACCCAGTCGCCCACCGGCTTCATGATGGGTACCGGCGTGCGTGTCGTCGGCACCCAGAAGATGTTCGACCAGGGCGGCTCACAGCAGACCGACAACCCACTCGACGTACGCATCGACGGTCGTGGCTTCCTGCAGGTGACCCTGCCGGACGGCACGGTCGGCTATTCGCGTGATGGCTCGCTCAAGCGCGACCAGGATGGCCAGATCACGACCAACGACGGTTACCCGCTCGAGCCTTCCATCACCATCCCCGCCAATGCCAGCACGGTGACCATCGGCAAGGACGGTACGGTGAGCGTCACCACCGCCGCCAACGCGGCGTCGCAGCAGATCGGCACGATCCAGCTCGCCGACTTCGTCAATCCCGCCGGCTTGCAGCCGCGCGGCGACAACCTTTACCTGGAGACCGCTTCCAGCGGCGCTCCGCAGACGGGCACCGCCGGCCTCAATGGCCTCGRCACCCTCGACCAGAATGCCCTCGAAGCGTCCAACGTGAACGTCGTCGAGGAAATGGTGAACATGATCGAGACCCAGCGCGCCTACGAGATGAACTCCAAGGCGATTTCGACGGCCGATCAGATGCTTCAGTTCATCTCCAACAAGACCTGAGACACGTCATGAATCGTTCCTTCGCACGCATCCTGCTCGCCGCGCTGCCGTTCGCCGCCCTCACGGGCTGCGCGATCGTGCCGCCGACGCCGAAGCCGATGTACACCGCCACGCTGCCGCCCGAACAGACGGCCGCACCGCAGGCGACCGGCTCGATCTACGCCGACCAGACGTCGCTGGAACTGTTCTCCGATCCGCGCGCGCATCGTGTGGGCGACATCCTGACCATCTCGCTGGTGGAAAGCACGC
>NZ_JBFUIT010000250.1:0-6032 GCF_056401735.1 Luteibacter sp. P4_D7_3 | reverse complement strand
CGGCCGTGGAGGCCAGGCGGACCAGGATCACGTGGTCCTGGCCGACGCGATTGAAGCTGTTCTTGAGCGCGTAGCAGCCCTGGATCTCGTGGGCCTTGATGGCGTAGCCGAGGACATCGCGCACGGTCAGCGGCTTGCCGCCTTCCTTCTGTGCCTTGCGCGAGAGGTAGTCGGCGACCGCGAGGATCGCACCAAGGTTGTCCGACGGGTGGCCCCACTCGGCGGCCAGCCAGGTGTCGTTGAAGTCGAGATAGCGGATCTGGGTGCCGATGGCGAAGGCCGCCTGGACCGGGTCCAGCTCATGCGAGGTGAACGGCACGCGCGTGCCGCCCTGCATCACGGCGCCCGGAACCAGGGGGCCGAGGTGCTTGACGCAATCCGGGAACTTCATCGCCAGGGCTGAGCAGGCCAGCGAGTCGAGGAGCATGTAGCGCGCGGTGTCGTAGGCTTCCTTCGAGTCGATCTGGTAATCGGCCACGTAGTTGGCGATGTCCACCAGCGGCTGGTCCGGATCGGGACGCGTGGCGGAACGGATATCGTGTGCGCTCATGGACTTCACTCGTGGAGGGTGGGAAACCGGCGATTTTAACCGGTCGACCCCCGGGTATGTCTTGCCGCGGTGCATCCCAACCGCCACAATGCCCGCGACTACCGCCCAAGAGGGAGTAGTTCCGCGGAGCCTTCCGGCTTCGTGCGCGACGATCGTCAGTACGGACGCCACACGCGTCCCGGGCGTCGCGGCGGCATCGCGCCGGGAACGAGACTTTTGTGGTGACGACGGGTGCGCGTACCCGTCGCCGCCGCATTCGATCTCACAACGCGCGAAGGACCCGCTTTCATGGATTTTCTCACCCCCGAATTCTTCTCCGGCCTGGCAGCGATCATCCTGCTCGACCTGGTGCTGGCTGGCGACAACGCCATCGTCATCGCGCTGGCCGCTCGCAACCTGCCCCGCGAACTGCAGAAGAAGGCCGTTTTCTGGGGCACCTTCGGCGCCATCGCCCTGCGCATCGTGCTGACCTTCGCGGTGATCTGGCTGCTCAAGCTGCCCGGACTGATGCTGATCGGTGGCGCCCTGCTCATTCCCATCGCGTGGAAGCTTCTCAAGCACGACGAGCATGATCCCTCCATCACCCCCGCAGCGGGCTTCTGGGCGGCAATCCGCACCATCGTTATCGCGGATGCGCTGATGGGCCTGGACAACGTCCTGGCGATCGCCGGCGCGGCCAAGGGCCATATGGGACTGGTGGTCCTCGGCCTTGCCATCAGCGTGCCTCTGGTGGTCTGGGGATCCACGCTCATCCTCAAGCTCATCGAGCGCTTCCCCGTCGTGATCTACATCGGCGCCGCGGCTATCGCCTGGACAGCGGCACGCATGATCGCGCATGACCCTCTGGTCGCTGGGTGGTTCGAGGCCAACCCCTGGACGCCGTGGACCCTCGATGCACTGCTCGTTATCAGCATTTGCGCTGGCGGCTGGTGGCGTGCGCGCCTCGCGCAGCGCGCGAAGGCAGCCTTGCCTCTCGCTGGCGAGTGAGGGGATAGCTCGCCACGCGAGCTCATGTAGCCAGCAGCTTGCGCCGCTTCACGCTTGTGGGTGTGTTGGGTCGAGCACAAAGCCAGCGAGTTGCAGCACCGCTTGTGTAGGAGCCGCTTCAGCGGCGAACCCTCAACGGTGATCGTCGCGAATGAGGCGTTGCATCGCATCGTGTCGGCGGTTGAACCGCTCGCCTGATAACCACAAAGCCTCATTCGCAACCTCGACAGCCTGAGGGTTCGCCGCTGAAGCGGCTCCTACAGAAGGCAGTCTGCTCGCTCATCGAACCTCGGGCGACGAAGCGGCGTGGCGCCTGTGCCTCACGCCACCTCAGCGTTCGGTGTCGCGGTTGGGTTGGCCCTTGGGGCCGCCTAAGCTGAGGGCGGCCCCGACCGCCTGACGGAGCGCGAGCCCAGCTACCGCCCGTCTCGAAGAGCCGCGCCGCGGCCCCAAGGGCCAACCCAACCGCGACTCCCGAAGCATCACGAGCGTGAGGCGGCGAACGCCGCTTAAAACATGCGCTCGCGGAGCGAGCGATTCGCATAAAAAAGGCCGCCCGAAGGCGGCCCAGGATTCCCCCTGGCTAGGCGAACGGCACGAGGCCGCTCGCCAACCAGACGATCCGATCAGAAGCGAAAGCGAATGTAAGCCGCTGGTCCGTTGAGCTTCATGTCCAGGTCGAGGTTGTACTGACGCTTGTCCTGGTTGAGCTTGATCTTCGTGTACGCGTACTCCGCACCGATACCCACGTTCTGCCACGGGAAATACTCGACACCGAGGGCAGCATCGAAAATGTGGCCGTTGAGTTCACCGCCGTTCTTCTTCACACCCGAGGCGTTGAAGTACATGCGCCACTGCTCGTTGAACGCATGGCGCCAGCCGATCTGCAGGTTCGGCGCCCAGGCGCTTTCGTTGGCGGTCGCGCCCGACGCGGCGGTCTCGTCGTTGATCGTCGCACTGCCATAAACGCTGGCGTGCACCTTGTAATACGCCGCACCCAGGCCGAGGCCGAAGACGTCGTCACCGGTGCCGAACCACCACTTGTAGGCGGCGCTGCCGAAGGTGAACTTCAGGTTGCCCCTCGCTTCCGCCGCAGCATCGATGGGCTGGCCGAGGAATTCGACGTTCTCTTCGAGGGTCTTCGAATGCGAGCGATTCACTTCGTAGTAGTCGAAGCTGAAGCCCTGGTGCTCACCAATCAGGAAGTCTAGACGTACGCGCGGTACGGTCTTGTGCTTCTTGAAGTCGAGATCTTTCTCGAGATTCACGTTACCGCTGGTGTTTAGGTAGCTCGTCTTCCCGCCGATGTTGGTGTCGTTGTTCGTGTAGTAACCGCCGACCCACAGGCTGATGTTGTCGAGCGCTGGCGACTGGGATTTCTTGTTGCTGTCCTGCGCATGCGCAGTGGCACCGAAGACAGCGAGTGTGGCGATGGCGAGGCCCGCGGTGGCCTTGCCGAAACGATGATGACGGTTGCGCATGTGTCTGAAACTCCCTGCCAAGGTCTTTGTTTTTGATCGAACCCCCATCGAAATATTAACGAGCAAGGATGTGTGCACCGCGTGCACGCGAATTCGCGCGTGTTTGAAACGCGTTCAGAAGAGTGAATGAATTGTGTGTACTTCAGAGCGTGATCGGTACGCGCACCGTGATGGTTGTATCTGGCGTATCGCGAGTGACACCAACGCCCAGCGTCACGTTCAAGGTCTCTTTTTCATTGAAGCGATACGAACCGCCGATCAACAGCGAACCCAGGGTCACACGCGCCGATCCCGGCAACGGATCGCCGTTCTGCTGCGTGCGACCGACAAATGCCTGGTCGTAACCGATGCTGATGGATGCCTTTTCGTTGAGCGAAAGGCCCATGCCCAGGCTGATATCGGCAATGTCGCCCGCCTTGATGTCCCCGAGAAACTGCTTGCCGGCGAGCAATACGTTACGACTTACGTTCTTGCGTTCGAAGTTGTGCAGATAGCTGAGATTGCCGAAGAACACGACCGGATCGGAGGGATACAACCAGGTCACGCCTGCCTGCGCCGAATAGAAACCCGTGCCCGTGGGGCTTTGCAGGGGCAAGCCGGTGCCGGTGAAGTTCTCCACGCAACGGGTCACGCAATCACTGGTGACCTCGAACGGATCGCGACCGGTGCGCGATTTTGCGCGGAACCAGCCAACGTAGTACGGCTTGTCCGCGCCACCATCGTTGAGCTGATAGCGCAACGTGGCTTCGACATCGCCGATACCCTTGCCACTGGTGGTGAACAGGTTGTCCTGGGCGGTGCCGGTGAATATCTCGCGACTGATCGTATCGGTGTGGGTATCGACATACGGCACGCGCACTTCGAGTTCCATGCGATTGGTCAGGCCGTAACGGAACGCCAGGGCACCGGTCTGCGTCGTCGTCTTCACCTGGCGTACGTCGACCAGGCCGATCAGGATGGCCGGAATGACCGTGTAGCCGACGAGCGCCACGCGGTCGCTCGACGAATAGCCGTACTGATACGAGGGTTCGATGATGAGCTTGCCCTTGGGCGTAAGCACGCCGGGCTGGTCGAAGATCGGCGCGACTTCCGGCGGGCGGTCGTCTTCCGCGGGTCGCCTGCCGACCGGCCTCGTCGCGACCACGGGCTGCGAGGCCTGTGCAGGCGGCGCTCCCGGAACAGGTGCACCCGGCTGCTGGTCCTGCGGGGCTTGCTGGTCCTGCGGCGCCGACTGCGTGCCCGCGACGGCGGCCGAGCCACCACGCGCCTCCTCCAGCGCATTCATGCCGATGGCCTTGCGCAGGTCGTTGTACTGTACTTCCTGCGATGCGAGCTCGCGCTTCATCTGCTCGAGTTCGGCGAGTTGTTCCGCCATCTTGCTGCGCATCGCATCGATGCGTCGCCCCTGCGCCTCGATCTTCTCGCGCAGTGCCGGATCGACCGTGCTGCTACTGCTGCTCGCGCTGGCCTCCTGCGCCAGGCACGCTCCGATCCACATCGGAAGCGTCGCCAACGCAAGAGCACCCGCACATGTTTTTGCCTGCATCACCCTGCCGTTGCGATACATGCTTAATTCCCCCGGAACTGGACCACCGCGTCGTTGACTGCTTCCGAAATCCGCATGTTCTGAAGCATGCGTGCCGAGTTCACCGACGCGTCGATCGTGGTGGTGGCCGTGATGGCCTGGTTGTCTAGCGTGTTCTGGATGATCAGGCCGGGCGTGACGGAAGCGGGCAGATTGATCGACGCCGATGCCGCCGCCGGCGCCTGCACGCTCATGGCCGGCACCGACGCCGCGGACTGCGCCGTAGCGCTGGCCTGTGCCGCGTTACTGGTCTGCGGAGTGCTCACCGCGCTGCTGCCCACATTGATCACGGTGGTCTGCAAGGCACTTTGCAACTGCGCTGCCTGCTGGGCCGTGATGTTGGCAATGTTGGGTACCGAGACCGTGGTCTGCATCGCCTCCATGCCGTTGATGAGCACCGTGCGCTGCAGCGCGAAGGAGGCAACGAGGTTGTCGCCGAAGTCGAAGCCGCCACGGATCGTGTCCAGGGTGGCGTCCGGTACCGCGTGGTTGATCGGAAAGTCGGCCGCCTGCGTGGCGGCACAGGCGCCGCTGGCGAATACGACGGCGAAAAGGATGGGGCGGGTTTTCATATGTCCCCCGGTCCGCGCTTGGGCATGACGATGGGGCTGAGGCCGTTACGCTCGATGCCCTCGAACATGGGTGATGCAGGAGCGACCGCCCAGTCGCGCGGACTGTTGAAAATGGCGCGGTCTCGTTCGTTATGGATGACGAAGACGACGTGGTTATTCCACATCGCATCGAAGCGGCGCTTCGACATCGAACGGGTGCCGCGTGCGGGGTCGCCGACCAGCACACGGTCATTCTTGTAGCCCTTGATCACCACGAAATGGTGGTAGCCGCGCTCGTTGATCAGCACGATGGCAGGGATACCTTCAACATCGAGCTTTTCCAGCGGGACGTCGAAGCCGTCGGCGTCGAAACCGCGCGAAGCGAGGAACCGCTTGATGTCCAGCAAGGAGAAGCCCTCTTTGCCGATCTTGGCGCGGTCGCCGTTGTTGTACATGACGTCGAAAGCGGACTGCTCGTCGATGGGATAGCCGTACTGGTAGGTGAGCAGCGTGGCCACCGCGGCGGAGCCACAGCTGAAGTCGTACTTCTGCCGGATCGTGTTGCGGAAACGCGCTTCCTTAAGGCTCGTCAGGTGCAGCGGGTACGACGTACCCGGACTGGTCTGCACCTCTGCCCCCATCGCGACCGCCGGTGTGGCGGCAAGCGCGAAAAGCAGGGCGACGGTGCAGGCCGTCCTCACTGGTTCATCCTGATGTTGAGGATCGTGGAGTTCTGGATGAGCACGTTGTTGCCGGAGTTCTGGATCACCGTCGGCAAGCCCGCGGAGCCCGTCAATGAACCACCGGAAACAATGTTGCCCGCGCTGAAATTGTCCTTCGCCTCCGTGTCGGTCATCGTGCCGTTGAGGGCCTGGTTG